>JAISIA010000019.1 GCA_031262295.1 Bacteroidales bacterium
AAATTATTTCTTCGTTTTAGTAAAATAAAACAGCGTTTTATTTGAATTTTTCTTCGTTTTTTTTCTGAAAAAATAAGGTTTTGAGTTTTTTAATTAAAAATTGAGGAAAATATATTAAAATTTGTTTGGATTATATTGATAATTAATAATTTGAAAAGCTGAAATTCCGTTAGGAAAAACAAAGGTCGGTTGCCGACAAAAATTGAGTGAAATGTTAAAAAATGTTAAATTTTGGTGAAAAAATTTACTAAAGTGTTAAAAAAGGGGTATTTTTTGAGGTATGAAATGTTAAAAAATTTTGAAAATATAACATTTTAGGTCTTGAATTTATGGAATTGATTGTTAATTATTCTATTTACATAGAAAATTATCCTTTTTTTATTTTTTAAAAAATGTATTTTAATAAATCATCTATTGTAGGGGGAGAGATAATTTCAATATTATAGTGCGTTTTATCCAAGCTATTGGTGTTGTATTTTGAGATAAATATCTTTTCAAATCCAAGTTTTTCTGCCTCAGCTATTCTTTGTTCAACTCTAACTACTGGACGCAATTCGCCCGAAAGACCAATTTCAGAGGAGAAACAATAACGGCTACTTATGGAAATATCTTCTAAGGAAGAGATTATGCTAACAACGACAGATAAATCAATAGCTGGGTCATCAACCTTTATACCTCCTGCAATATTTAAGAATACATCCTTATTCAATAATGAAAATCCACCTCTTTTTTCTAATACTGCCAAGAGCATAGAAAGACGTTTGGAATCAAAACCTGTTGAGGTTCTTTGTCCTGTTCCATAATTTGACTTGGCAACAAGTGCTTGTGTTTCTATTAAAATGGGTCTTGTGCCTTCTATTGTCGCCGAAATAGATGTTCCACTTAGGGATTCGTCCCTTTGGGAAAGAAGAATTTCTGATGGGTTATTAACCTGTCGTAATCCAAAAGACTGCATTTGATATATTCCCAATTCGGATGTAGAACCAAATCTGTTTTTCATAGCTCTTAGCATCCTATAATCGTAATTCCTATCTCCTTCAAATTGCAATACAGTATCAACAATATGTTCCAATAATTTGGGACCTGCTATTGTTCCATCCTTAGTAATATGTCCCACTATAAATATTGCAATACCCGAAAGTTTTGCCTTCTGTTGCAAAATTGCTGCACATTCCTTAATTTGTGATATACTTCCTGAGGAGGAATCCAAAGTATCGGAATGTATTGTTTGAATTGAATCTATTATGACAATATCTGGAGAATGCTCATCAATTGTTTCAACTATGTTTTGTAATAGGATTTCGGCAAGAATTAAGCAGTTGGGATTATATTCGTTTATTCTTTCAGCCCTCATCTTTATTTGTTGAGGCGATTCTTCTCCACTTACATAAAGGATTTTTTTATCTTTACACTTCAATGCTACTTGTAGTAGGAGGGTACTTTTACCTATGCCCGGCTCTCCTCCAACTAAAACCAATGAACCTAAGACTAAGCCACCGCCTAAAACACGATTTAACTCCACATCACAACAATCTATCCTCTTTTGTGCAGAAAGGGATATTTCATTTATTTGTTCTGCCTTTGCTCTATTAGTTTTTTTACCTTTGGTTACTTCATTTCTTTCAACAACTTCCTCAATATAGGAGTTCCAAGCACCACATTGGGGACACTTACCCAACCAAGAGGAGGATTGTGCTCCACATTCCTTACAGAAAAATATAGTTTTTTGTTTCATATCTTTTATTTGGTCGGCATCCGAACCCGCAACGGGCATTTACTTGTCCTAACGGTCGGCATCCGATCTTTGTTTATACTACTTAAAAGTAGGGATTTTTATTTTACTTATTATAATAATACCATATAAAAAATTTGCATTATGATGGACGAGCATCAATTTTATAGGTCATATATTTTTGATAGGAGAAATCATTAGTGTCTTTTAGGTATTTTTTATTGTAGGGTCCGTAGGGGAAATCCATAAAAACGGACTCCTGCATCTTGTAGCAGGCACCAAAAAATGGGATATTACTCTTATCTATCTTATATTCATCATCAGCTTTCTTTGCCTTATAGGGTGGAATGGGGCTATCGTAATTAAATTCTGCCTTTCTATAAAACAAAGTGTCTATGGTCTTAGTGGAAATTAAGCAATATTCAGCCGTAGAAGATATTTTTGTACTCCACCAAGGTTTATCTAAGGAATAAATTGTTAGAAACATTACGGCATCTGCTCCATAAATATCCTTATATTTTTTAATCTCGTATGGCTTTACATACTTTGAAGAAAATAATGTATCATTCCTATTTTCCTCAATAGTTAATGATGCAGGAATAATATAATATCCTCTTTGGGAAAGTTCTTTTTGAATATTTATTATATACATTTGAGATGCTTCTTCTTTTTTTGAGCGATTAAAAGGGTAGAGTAGGAGTATGGTTTTAGGTTTTTCGGAATATATGCTGGGGAATGAGATTTTTCTTTTCTCTCTTTTAGGGAAAAATTCCTTCCATTTCTTTTTTAGAAAAGGGATTGTGTCGCCTGATGCTATCTTTTCTTGTTTTTCTCTTTCTTTTTTTAGTTTCTTAATCTCTTTTTTTGAGAGCTGAACAACAGTAGTGTCAATATCTTCTTGCGGTTTTTCGCCCGTAATATCTGCAATAACTTCCTCTGAACTATCAGAGTTGTCACTCAATTTATCTTCAACAATCTTTTTTGCACTATCACAAGAGGAGAAAACAAAGAAAATGAATGTGAATATTAAAAGAATAATGTTTTTCATAGACCAAAACTTTGCATTGTTTTTTTAACATATTGTTCCGACTCGGGATATAGAGTAATTTCTTTAAGGAAATACTCTTTTGCCTCTTCCTTTTTGTCTTGTTTTGCTAAAAGAAAAGCATATTCAAAGCAAGCACCGGGAGGCGGCATCTTCCTTTTTCCCTTTGGAGACTTTACTATATTTTGGAATTTCCTACTAATTCTCTTTACATCTTTTTCATTTAGGGTTTGGGTTAAGGAAAAATATGTTAGATTATCGTAATCATAATACTCATAAAGAGCATTAGAACACCCAGAAAAAAGAATTACTATTAGGATTATTGATAAATATCTTAACATAATAAAAGACCATATATTTAAGGCTTCAAAAGTAATATAATTTTCTATAAGAATAAAATATATTATCTATTTTTCCTTTTTTTAATTGTTCAAAAACAATTATAAGAATATTTTTTACTTACCTTTGCAACCTATATTTAAAAAAGTAAAAACTAATATTAAAAATAAAAACTTAAATTAAGATGAAACAAATTATTTATTTTCTTTTGGCATTTCTTCCTTTTTGTGGGGTGTTTTCCCAAGAGAATAGTTCAAATAAGGATATGAACGATAGTGTTGCTATTGTTTATTTTATTAAAGATATAACTCCAGAGAACGTATTAAAACTTTATGAAAAGACAGGTGTTGATTTGAAAGGTAAATTAGGCGTAAAGATACATTTTGGAGAAGATGGAAACAGAAATTTTCTAAATCCTATACTTACAAAACCTCTAATGGAAAAAACAGGTGCAACATTTGTTGAAACCAATGTGCTTTATGTTGGTAAAAGACGCTTTACTCCAAGCCATATTGCCTTAGCAAAAGAACATGGATTTACATTTGCTCCAATTGATATATTGGATTCAGAGGGGGAGATTGACTATTCAACCTTAGGGATGAACTTAAAGCATTTTCAAAGAGTAAAGACAGGAAGTCATTTCCCTAACTATGATGCCTACATTATTTATTCCCACTTTAAGGGTCACGGATCTGCTGGGTTTGGAGGAGCAATTAAGAATCTTGCAATGGGCTTTGCCTCCCCTGGAGGTAAGATGGCACAACATAATTCAGAGGTTCCTGTAATTGCAAATAGGGATAAATGTAATGGATGTGGCAATTGCATTAAGAATTGTCCAGCAGGAGCACTTTCATTAGTTGATGATAAGATTGTAATTGATGAAGAAAAATGTATTGGATGTGCAAAATGTATTGCCGAATGCCCAAGGAGGGTAATTAAACCAGATAATACAAGAATTGAAACCAATGTTTTCTTGGAACGTTTAGTTGAATATGCCTACGTATTTACTCAAAAAAAACCAATGGTTTTTATTAATGTTTTGGCAAATATTTCTTCTTCTTGTGATTGTTCTGCAAGAGCACCTCTTCCATTTACACAAGATATAGGTATTTTAGCATCAAAGGACATTGTTGCAATTGAACAAGCCTCTCATGATTTAGTTGCAAAGGGACATAATTGCGATGATGCCTTCCTAAAAGAAAGTGGTGTTAGTGGATTAGGACAATTGGAATATGCTCAAAAATTAAAAATGGGTACAAGAAAATATAAGCTCGTTGAAATAAAATAATTTTTTTCCTCTTTTTTTTATGAATAACCCAATTAAATACATTCTATACTTTTTCCTTTCCTTTATTATTATAGGAGGAGTTTTCTTTTCCTGTATTTCGGAAGATGATTACATAAAGGATTCTTCCTTTAAGTTAAGTTTTTCTTCCGACACCCTGCACTTTGATACCGTATTTACAACAATGGGATCAGTAACACAAAACATAAGAGTTTATAATAACGGAGATAAACCTGTGAAGATAGATAGGATTTCTATTTTTGGAGGGTATAATTCTTTTTTTAGGCTAAATGTTGATGGAGATACATCAATGGTTGTAAAAGATGTTGAAATAGGAGCAAAGGATAGTTTATATATTTTTGCAAGGGTGACAATAGATCCCTTAAATCAAAACAACCCTCTCTTGGTTAAAGATTCAATATTCTTTTCTTTTAATGGGAAAACCCAGTATGTATTCTTAGAAGCATTTGGACAAGATGCCTATTATCACGTTTCAAAAAGAGAATTGGGCGATGGAATAAAGTATTGCTTAGCTCAAGATGGAGGAGAGAAAAGTGGAGTAAGTCTTAATGGGAATTACATTGAATGGTTAAACGATAAGCCTCACGTTATCTTTGGTATATTAGCCATTGATTCAGCATATACTTTAAATATTCCAGAAGGGACAAACATACATCTAAACACCTCTTCTGAGTTTTGGGTATATACCGATGCAACTCTTTTGGTTAATGGCTCCCAACAAAGTCCTGTTGTTTTTCAAGGAATGAGGAAGGATGGCTATTATAGTTCTCTGCCCGGGCAATGGGATAAGATTTGGTTTTGGGCAGGAAGTAGGAATAGTAGTCTAAATAATGTTGTGATAAAAAATGGAACCATAGGAATTATGGCAGATAGTTGCGTAACGAATAATGCTCCTACTATTAGTATGTATAATGTTATAATAGAAAATATGTCAAATTATGGCTTATATTCACGAGGTGCAACAATAGAAGCAGCAAATCTTGTTATACAAAACACAGCTATGGAAACCCTTGCACTAACTATGGGAGGGAAATATCAATTTGTGGGATGTAGTTTTGCGAATTATTGGTCCTATTCTTCACGTGGAGCACATAAAACCCTTTTTCTTCAAAACTATTATGAGGATATTTATGGTAATATAAACATTCGTCCAATTGAGCAATGCAATTTCTATAATAGTATTGTGTATGGACAAATGGAAGAAGAAATACAAATAGACAAAATAGAGAATGGAGATATAAATCTTTTGTTTGAAAGTTGTCTTTTAAAAACTTTAATACTAAATAATCAAAGCTACCAAACAAGCAATTGCATATTTAATGAAGACCCTCAATTTAATAATCCACAAGAAGGAGACTTGCAATTGAAATCATCTTCTAAACTTTTTGGAAAAGGAAATAGTTCATGGAATAATGTTTATCCTACCGATATAAAAGGTAATCTTAGAGCATATCCTCCAACAATTGGAGCATACGAACAGGCTTTTTCTCAATAAAAATTTTGTATAAAATTCCTATAAAAAAGTTTTTCTATTGAAATTATCTTAAAAGGGGAGTGATATTGGTTATAAATAGTTTTACACTCATAGCCAAAAGTATTACTCCAAAAAACTTTCTTAGTACATAAACTCCACCTTGACCTAAGATTTTTACAACCCAATTTACGTTTTTAATAACCAAATAAACGACAATCATATTTAGGGCTATGGCAATAATAAGATCTAAAATGGAACATTCTGCTCTAAGAGATAGGGTAGTAGTTAGGGTTGCTGCTCCTGCAATTAGGGGAAAGACAACAGGAACTATGGTAGAGTTTCCTTTTGAATTTGTATTGTTTTTAAAAATTTCTACATCAAAAGTCATTTCTACAGCCATTGCAAAAAGAATTATTGCTCCTGCAATAGCAAAGGAAGCAATATCAACATTGAATAACTTTAACATTCCTTCACCTGCAAACATAAAAACAATCATTAGTGCAAAGGAAATTAAAGCTGCTTGAGCAGCTTTAACTTTCTTTCCATTAGAATTTAAATCTATAATAATGGGAATAGAGCCTGTTATATCAATAACTGCAAATAATACAGTAAAGGCTGTAAAAATCCTGCTAAAATCTATTGACCAATCCATTTTTTGTTAAAATTTTAAAAGTTTATATTGAAAATATAGCAATGAAAAAACAAGCAAAATTAAATAATTTTATGAAAAAAATAAGAAAAATTAAAAAACAGTCGGCAACCGACTTTTATTTTGTCCTTACGGAAGTCTGGTTTTATATTTATACATTAATAATTAAATAAAATTAAATCTTCGTTTTGTTGGTAACCAACTTTTATTTTTCTAACGGAACTTAGGGATAGTTTTTTTATTATCTATATTTCAACAAAATTAAATCTTCGTTTCAGTAAATTAAATCTTCGTTTTAGAAAATTATTTCTTCGTTTTAATAAATTATTTCTTCGTTTTAGAAAAATAAAACAGCGATTTATTTTATCAAATCGCTGTTTTTTATATATCGGATTAATGATATTTATGTATAAAATCTATAAGAATAAAACTTATTGCCGATTATCCCATAAATGGATAACGATAAGAGGTTGCTGGAAGTAGGGTTTCTTTTATACATCTTGCACTTACCCAACGATACAAGTTTAATTCACTTCCTGCTTTATCGTTTGTTCCGCTTGCTCTTGCTCCTCCAAAAGGTTGATTTCCTACAACTGCTCCTGTTGGTTTATCGTTTATATAGAAGTTTCCTGCTGCATAACGAAGCATATTCAATGCCTTATCTGTTGCATATCTATCATTAGAGAATATAGATCCTGTTAATGCAAATATGGAAGTTTGATTACATAGCTCTAAGGTTTCTTCATACTTTTCTCCATCGTATAGATAAAGAGTGAATACAGGTCCAAAAAGTTCTGTTTCCATTGTTTCATATTTTGGATTTGTTGTAAGAATTATTGTAGGTTCAATAAAATAGCCCTTAGTCTTATCAGCATTACCTCCAATTATTATTTGAGCTTCATTAGATGTCTTTGCCCTATCAACATAGTACATTATACTATCAAAAGCCTTCTCATCAATAACTGCATTTATGTAGTTGGACATATCTCTAACGCAACCCATTTTCATATCTGCAACCATTTCTTTTATGTATCCAAATGTTTCATCCCACAATGCTTTTGGCACATAACCACGAGAAGCTGCTGAACATTTTTGTCCTTGATATTCAAAAGCACCTCTAACAATTGCAACGGCGAGTTGTTTTGGACAAGCTGATTTATGAGCAAATATGAAATCCTTTCCTCCTGTTTCACCAACAATTTTTGGATATGTGTTGTATGAGGCAACATTATCGCCTATTTGTTTCCAGAAATTATTGAATGTAGATGTTGATCCAGTGAAATGTATCCCTGCTAAGTGTTTTGAAGCAAAGCATGCATCAGATATAACTGAGCCACTTCCCGGAATAAAGTTAATAACTCCATCAGGGATACCTGCTTCTTTAAATACTTTCATAAGGTAGTAGTTGGAAAGTATTGCTGTTGTTGCAGGTTTCCATATTGTAACATTACCCATAATTACAGGAGATACATTCAAATTACAAGCAATAGCTGTAAAATTAAAAGGAGATATTGCATAAACAAAACCTTCCAAAGGACGATATTCCATTCTGTTTATTGCAGTATTGTCAGAAATTGGTTGTTGTTGATAAATTTTTGAAGCGAAATAAGCATTGAAGCGTAGGAAATCTATTGCTTCGCATGCTGAATCTATCTCTGCTTGATAAGGATTCTTACCTTGTCCAAGCATTGTTGCGGCATTAAGAAGGTCTCTATATTTTTTAGATAATAGTTCTGCTGCTTTTAACATAATAGAACAACGTTCTATCCAATGTAAATTCCCCCATTGTTTTGATGCTTCCATTGCTGCATCTATTGCCATTTGCATAGCCTCAGGTGTTGCTTTATGATAATTAGCTAAAACATGTCCATGTTCTGTTGGCATAGTCACCTTACCCATTACTCCTGTCTTTACTTCTTTTCCTCCTATTATTAGCGGAATTTCTATAACGGAGTTATATTGTCTTTCCACTTCCTTCTGTAAGGCTAATCTTTCTTCGGAATTGGGAGCATAAGATAATCCCACCTCATTTTTTGGTCTTTCTAATACAAATGTTGTGTTGTTCATAATATAAAATTATTTTTTATGTTTATTAATTAATATTTTTATCTTTTATTCTGTGCAAAAATAAATCATATTTTTCATTCTTTGCAAACTAATTCCTAATTTTGTACTTTTAAAAGCATAAATTAAACGTAGAAATAACATTTATATTTTAATGGCTAAACAAAACATTTTAAGCCTAAACATTAATTCTTTTCCCATAGAAAGGCAAGCGGATTATGATGAAAAAAGAGTAATTCTTTTAGGCATCAAATCCAATTCATATATGTCCTATATGGTTTTTTGCATTAATAAAATGCTTTTAAAAAAGTTCAAAATTATAAAAGATTTTGAAAAAACTAACATAAAAACAAATGAGTTAACTTTTTTTAAAACCTATTACTATGAAGATACCTTTTTAAGAGAACATCATTTGATTATAAAAAACAAAAATTCCGATAATGAAATTCTTATTCCCTTTTTAAAAGATTTTAAATACCTATATGTTTTGCTTAAAAATGATAGGATGGAAGAATATGATAAGGTAGTAGATGAAATTTTACAAACAATTAAAACTATATCTGATATTGTTGAGATAAGACATGTAGATTTTAATAAGCATATATACGAAAAACCTAAAAAGAAAAAAGTATTTAAGGATATTAATACACTATTTGGTGATGATTATTCTCTTGAAAAATTGGATAATTTTCAACAAGAGGAAGAAAAAAATGAAGAAATCAGTGATAAGGACATAAAAAAAATAGAAAAAAATAAAGGTATATTATATAGTTTTTATCAAGATGTATATAGTTTTTTAGATACTTTTAGTTGTGAAAAGAAGATATTTTTAGCATATATAACTAAAATACCACCTCTTTTTGAAGAGAGGATAAATAGTATTTTTGATTCATATATATATATGCATCTACAAAAGATTCCTTGTATTAATTATCATCTAACTTTGCAATATATAGGAGAGAAAAGTTATTTGCAAATTCATAAAATAAAGCTTATAATAAAGGAGATTTTGCTTGAAGACTTCAAAGAGGATATAGAAGTTGAAGTAGAAAATATAGAAATTAAGGAACACAATAAAAACAATGTTCTTCTGTGGATGATGATAAAGGAAAATGATATTATAAAAAATACAAAACAACACATAAAGGAAGTTTTTAAACAAGAGAAGATAAGTGCTCCTTTTACTGTATTTCCACCTCATATAACAATTGCAAAGGTTAAAAAGAATGATAATATAAATTCTTTATTAAGAGAATTGGATTTTTTTATTGGAAAGAAAATTACAATTAAAAGCCCCATTCTTTTTGAAAGTATAACAATAGATAATGATCTTCAATACGAAATAATAGAAACATTTTAATCAAAATATTTGATGAGAAAAACACTTTTACTACTTTGTTTATTTAATTTTTTGTCTTTATTTTTAAAAGCACAAAGTGATACATTATTAGTTAAGGATACTAATAGTGAAAATCCAATTACGATTGTTGATAGTATAGAATTGTATAAAGATAGTCTAAATATCCAGTTATTAGAAAAGGATTCTCTTATACAAAGAACTACTCTATTGAAAAGTTTTCTTGATGATAGGGACACTACAATAGCATATTTGGAAAAGGATATAGACTCCCTGTTAATAAAGATAGATTCATTAGAAAAGATTATTTCATTTATTCAAACCAATTATGGAAATGACACAACAAGTCTTTTATTGGAAATAGATGAATTAAGGGCTAATGAATATAACTTAAAACAAATAAATGATACGCTTGTAAAATATAATGAGGAATATAAATTGCAGATAATTGAAAAAACTAAATTGCTTGAAGAAAAGATAAGGATACAAAATGAGAAAGAGATTCTATTTTTTGAGAAAGAGCAAGTATATAAGGAAGCAATAAATAATTCCAATATAGATAAAGTAAAGATAGAAGGATTAGTTCAAAGTGCCAACATAAAAATAGAAGGTAAGGAAAAGGAGATAGATCTTTTACAAAAGAATATCAATGAAAAGGAAAATTCAATTGCTCAAAAGGATTCTTCAATATTAAAGATAACCAATGAAAAGGAGATGTACTATATTATGGCAGATACATTACGTTCAAAATTGGTTGAGGCAGAAAAAAGATTGTTGCAAATAGATGAAGAATTAAAATATACACGCCGCAGAGCAGAAGAGGCAGAGGCTAAGATTGCAGCTGCAACAAATAGGAAAAAGAAAGTTAGAGTTATTCAAGGAATAGCTATGAGGTTCTTTCCAACTCCTGATTGGGATATTGTTCCAAGAGATAAGGGAAATGGTAATTATGAAAACATAATTATAAATAGAAACTCTTCCAAAGTAGAGTTTGACTTTGTTGCAGGAGCAACTGTAATGCTCTATGATTTGACAAAACCTTCTTCAAAGTTTGCTTCCGATATTGCAATCTACGTTGGATTTGGAGGACAAAATCTTTTTAAGAACTTTTATTTTGGAGCATCTTATCGTTTCTTAGACTTCTTTCATTTAGCACTTGGAGTTAATGTTGCAGAATATACTCTTTTGGCTGAAAATTTTAATAAAGAAGGTTCTGTTCTACAACCCGGATGGTCAATACAAACAACAAAACAATGGAAGGTGACACCTTTTATAAGTCTTTCCTTAGATTTAGATTTTCTAACCTATATGGGTAAAAAGTAATCTTTATTAAATAGCTTTAATTAGGAAGATAAATATAAAAACAATAAATAAAAAAACTCTAATATGAATACAATATTAATTAAACAAGTTAGTCTTAATGGAAAGAATGTAGATATATTAATAAAGGATAATATATTTAAACTTATTTCTTCAAAAATAGATATAAAGACAGAAAGGATAATTGATGGAAGAAACCTTGCAATAATTCCTCCATTTTATAATATGCACTCTCATGCTGCTATGACCCAACTAAGAGGTTTTGCAGATGATATGCCTCTTTTTAAATGGCTGAACGATTATATATGGATTGAAGAGTCTAAGATGAATGAAGAAGATATATATATAGGAACAATACTTGCAATAAAAGAGATGATTCATAGCGGAACAGCCTTTTTCTTGGATATGTATTGGTTTGATAGGCAAATTATCCGTGCTGTAGAAAATATGAAAATAAGGGCAAATGTAGGGATAACCTTTATTGAAAGCAGGGGAGAGAAAGAGATTGTAGAAAAGATTGACTTTATAAATAATTTTAAACATACTTCTTCACTAATAAATATTAGTGTTGCCCCTCATGCAATATACACTTGTTCAAAGGATCTTTTTATAGAATTGCACAAGGTTGCAAAACAAAACAACTTAAAGTTCCAAACTCATCTTGCAGAAACCATTCAAGAGGTTGAAGATTGCAAAAAGGCACATAATAATCTAAGTCCTGTTGAATATTTAGATAGTATAGGTGTTTTAGATAATAATACAATACTTGCTCATTGCGTTCATATTTCAGAAAAAGATGCAGAGATTCTTTCAGAAAGAGGATGCTTTCTAATACATAATCCTTGTTCTAATATGAAACTTTCCTCAGGATGTTTCAATACTCCACTTGTTAAGAAATACAATCTAAATGTTGCCTTAGGAACAGATGGTGCCTCTTCCAATAATAATCTTTCTATGATTGAAGAAATGAAATTTGCAGCCCTACTGGCTAAACACCACTTCAAAGACCCAGCACTTTTAAGTGCAGAAGAAGTATTCTTATGGGCAACAAAGAATGGAGCAAAAGCAGTTGGCATAAATGCAGGAGAAATTAAAGAAGGAATGCTTGCAGATTGTCTATTAATTGATTTAAATAATCCTTTAATGCAACCAAATCATAATTTCATATCTAATATGGTTTATTCAGCAGATGGCAGTGTAATAAAAACTCTTATATGTAATGGAGAAATTCTTTTAAATAAATAATTATTCTAATCATTTTTTTTTACAACATTATTTTATGAAAAAACAATTAATTCTACCTATTGCCCTACTATTTTGTATTAATAATATTATTTATTGTCAAAATAGTTTTAATAATAAAAGAGGAGAAAGAAACTACGAATCCTATTCTTCAAAAAGGTGGGATATAGTTAGCATTGTAATGGAAGGAGGTTATGGATTTGTAACAACAAAAGGTAATATAAACCAACAAGCCTTCTTTTCTGTTTCTGCTTTATCTCGTATAAATGATTATATATCCTTAGGATTAAATTTTGATGGTAGTATATTTTATCGTAAAGATAGTTTTATAAAAAAACATCCTCGCATTTATTCTATTCCATTTTCTTTAAGCCTTCATTACAATTTTCTTTCTTTGTCTTATGATAAATTTATTCCTATTTTAGATATGAAAATAGGTTATGATTTTATGTCTATAGAATCATCTACTCTTTTATTTATCCCTTCCATAGGAGTAAAATATATAATAAACGAAGATTTAAATGTACTTATAAAAGCAAACTATTCTTTTTACACTCCAATAAGAGATATAAATAAAATAGATAATGTTATAGATTATAACATAAACAGACCTTTGCAAAGCATATTTGTTAGTATAGGTGTTGAATATCGTTAACCCTACGGACCACCAAGTGGCTTTTATTCGTCCTACGGACCGCCAAGCGGCATTTATTCGTCCTACGGAAATCTGGTTTTATAATTACATATTCTTAATCTGACAGGTAAAATAAATGCCGTTTGGTAGAAGGAATTTGGATTGTATAAAAATGTATTTTCAAAAAATTTTTAACATTTTTTTCTTCAAATGTTAAAGTTCTGAACCTCCCAAATTGGAAACCCCCATTTGCATATATCAAATCTTTTTTATATCTTTGCCGAAAACAAAGTTTCTTTTAAGGCAAAAGCATAGAAATTTCCCCATAACTTATTTTTATTTTTTATTTCAAGATAATCATCTTATTATTAGTTTATTATCTTTGAATAAATCTTCGTTTTA
>JAISIA010000067.1 GCA_031262295.1 Bacteroidales bacterium
CCTGTTTTCTTTTTTTATATAAACCTAAATTTATTATCATGAAAAAGAATAGTATTTGGATAACACTATCTTTTACAATCATTTTTATTTTATTTGGCTATGCTTTAAAGGCTCAAAGTGATTTTGAAAGGGCGGAAAGTTTATATAAATTAGCTAATGAACATTATGATGCAAATCAATATAAAGAAGCAGAAAAAGAATATAATAAATCATTAAAGATTTATAAAAAATTAGCTAAGAAAAATCCTCAAGAATATAAAGATGATGTTGCTTTAAATTTAAATAGTTTGGCTGTTTTACATAGTTCTATGAAAGAAGATAATCAGGCAATAAAAGAATTTGAGGAAGCATTAGAAATTTATAGATTTTTAGCTAAGAAAAATCCAGAAAAATATAAAGAAGATATTGCTATAACTCTACATCTTTTAGCTATTATGCATTATTATCTTGAAGAATATCCTATCTCTGAAAAAGAATATAAGGAAGTATTAGAAATATATAGGGAATTAGTAAGAGAAAATCCACAGAAATATAAATATTTTCTTGCTAATACTTTGTATGATTTAGCTAAAATACATACAGGTATTGAACAATATATTGATGCAGAAAAAGAATTTAAGGAAGCCTTAGAAATTAGTAGAGAATTGGCAAAAGAAAATCCAGAAGAATATACTTATTATATTACTAAAAATTTAAATGATTTAGCTTTTTTACATACTAAGATGAATAGATATAATGATGCTGAAAAAGAATTAAGTGAAGCATTGAATATTTATAAAGACTTAGCTAAAGAGAATCCTGTTTTGTATCAGTTTAATGTTGCTGAATTTTTAAATAATTTAGCAAATTTACATTTAATCACAGAAAAATATAGTGATGCAAAAAAAGAATTAGAACAAGCATTAGAGATATTTGAAGAATATGCAAAAATATCTCCAAGTGAGTATCAATCTTATGTTGATACTTGCAAGAAAAATATTAATGTATTAAATCAAGCAATAAACTCTTCACAAGAAGAATAATTTATTTAAAATAAAATAACAATCTAAATTTATTATCATGAAAACAAATAAAGCATTAACAGCATTAATAATTTCAATTTTCCTTTTTAGCAGCTATGCTTTAAAGGCACAAAGTGAAGATGAAAAGGTAGATAGTTTAAGTAACTTACCCACTATAAATTTTTATATAGATGAATATAGTGATAGTGAAAATGCTGATAGCTTAGGTGGTATAGGCGCTATACATTTTTATATAGATAATAATGTAGTTTTAGAAAAGAATTATAATGAAACATTAGAGCTTTATAGAGATTCTGCTAATGATAACCCTCAAAAATATAATCCTTTTGTTGCCGAAACCTTATATGATTTAGCTTTTTTGCATTATAATATGGGAAAGTATGATGAGGCTGAAAAAGAATTTAAAGAGACATTAGAGATTTATAGAAATTTAGCTAAGGAAAACTCAAAGACATATAAAATTAATGTTGCTAATGCTTTAAGTGAATTAGCTATTATACATATTGAGAAAGCAGAATATGGTATTTCTGAAAAAGAAATTAATGAAGCCTTAGAAATTTATATAACAATTGCTAAGGATAATCAAATAAAATATAGCCCCGATGTTGCTAATGCTTTAAATAATTTAGCTAATTTACATAGAAGCATCAATCAATATGATAAAGCAGAGAAAGAATTTAATGAAGCATTAAAAATCAATAGAGGGTTAACTAAGGAAAAAACCCAAGGAAACAATTATTATCTTACTGTTAACTTATATAACTTAGCACTTTTACATTGTGATATGAAAGAATATAGCAAGGCAGAAAAAGATTATAATGAAGCATTAGAAATTAGTAGAGAGTTAGCTAAGGATAATCCAGAAGAATACGAATCTCTAACAGCATCAATTTTATTTAATTTAGGTATTATGTATCGTGAAATAAGGAAATATGATGCATCCGCAAAGAAATTTAATGAAGCATTAACAATATTTGAAGTCCTTGCAGAAATATATCCTGAGTATTATCAATCATATATAGATATGTGTAATGAAAATATTGAAAAATTAAATAAAGAACGTTATGCTCCTCAAGAAGAAAGAGCTAAAACCTTATTTGATTCAGCTAATAAACATTATAATGCAGCTCAATATAAAGATGCTGAAAAGGAATATAAAAAAGCATTAAAGATTTATAAAAAATTAGCTGAGGAAAATCCAAAAGAATATAAGGATGATGTCGCTTTAAATTTAAAGGATTTAGCTGCAACATATAATCGTCTGCATAAATATAATAAGTCAATAGAAATTTATAGCCAAGCATTAGAAATTTATAGAGATTTAGCTAAGGAAAATCCAAAAGAATATAACTCTAATATTGCTGAAATTTTAAATAGTTTAGCTAATGCACATAAATATATAGAGGAATATGATGAGGCAGAAAAAGAATTTAATGAATTATTGGAAATATATAAAGCCTTATCTAAGGAAAATCCAAAAGAATACACTTTGAAATTTGCTCTAACTTTAAATAGTTTAGCTATTTTACATAGCGATACAAAACAATATAGTAAAGCAGAAGAAGAGTATAATGAAATATTGGAAATATATAAAGATTTATCTAAGGAAAATTCAGACGAATATAAATTAAATATTGCTATAACACTACAAAATTTAGCTATTTTACATAGCGATACAAAACAATATAGCAAAGCTGAAAAAGAATTTAATAAAGCATTGGATATATTAAAAGAATTAGCAAAAATATATCCTGATTCGCTCCAACCTTTTATAGATTCATTTAATAAAAATATTGAGAAATTAAATAAAGAGCGTAATGCTAATCAAAAAGAATAGTTCTTTAATCTTTATTATTATAAATACATTTCTATAAACCAAAATTATCGTTTTATGAAAACAAATAAAGCATTAACAGCATCAATAATTTCAATTTTCCTTTTTAGTAGTTATGTTTAAAAGAACATCAATCTTTTTCGCTATATAGCATTTTAATACTCCTTTTTCTTATATTTATATAATCATACTTAAAACTTTTACTATTTTTGCAAAAAGTTTTAAGTATAACTATAAACTTATATACTTATGAATATACCTTCAAATATTAAAAATCGGGATAGCTTTGCAGCATTATGGAAATAACAATATTTATAGCTTTAGTTTTATTGGGTCTTTTTATTTATTGTACTGTTGGTTTTTTCAAAGGAATATATAATCTATTTGAAGAATTAGATAAGCGATTTCCTCGCAAAAATTAATCTTTATTTTTTATTCTTTTCTTGCTTCACAAACATTATATCGCTTCTCGCTTTGCATAGTTGTTGTGTGCTCATCGCATCTAATACATCAGACACATAGTATATTTAACAATACCTTGCTAAACTTTAACGAAAAGATTGATGCTTTTTTCTTTTTAAGAGAAGCAAAAGTTCAAATAATGTTTGCTAAAAATTAATTATGGATAAAAAAATACGAAAGAGAAAAGACATTCTAAAATGATATAAACGCCAAAAGCCACATCTTACGATATGGCTTTTGGGATGGCAGGGGCGAGCCAAACTCCTTCCCCCAGCCGATGCAAAAATACAAATAATCTAATTACCATCAAATAAAAACGAAAAAAAATGCAAGAAATAAGTTTAATTGATATTAATGAACGGTTGTAATTTAATGTAAATATTAGATAACAAACAACGCACCTATATTCTTACGCAGAGATTTAAATGTCCCTGTTGTTTTATCGTAAATTTTAAGTTCGTATTTTATACTTCTCTTCTATATTAAAAATTATTTATAACTTTGCAGCGTTATGGTAATACTCGTATTAATTTTTATCGCTTCAATAATAATATCTATTAAGAGTTTAATTAACCTTTTAATTAGTATAGATGATCGTTTTTCTAAAAGAAAATAATCTTTATTTTTTATTCTTTTGTTGCCTCACAAACATTAATATTACTCCACACTTCGCACATTTTATACTCATTGCAACGTTGTGAATTGCTTTCAATTTTATATTTTTGCAGCGAATAAAGTGCAAGAAACAACTTTACGCACTTCAAGCAGGCTTAAAGCTTTGTTGTGAATTGCTTTCAATTTTATATTTTTGCAGCGAATAAAGTGCAAGAAACAACTATAGAATGAATATGTGCATTAACCTCTTTGTTGTGAATTGCTTTCAATTTTATATTTTTGCAGCGAATAAAGTGCAAGAAACAACCGGAGGTGGTCATAAAGCAATGATAGAAGTGTTGTGAATTGCTTTCAATTTTATATTTTTGCAGCGAATAAAGTGCAAGAAACAACAATTCTTGGCTTCTTCAAGGATGCTCTTGTGTTGTGAATTGCTTTCAATTTTATATTTTTGCAGCGAATAAAGTGCAAGAAACAACAAGGAATTAAAGGAACTCCCACATTATTTAGTTGTGAATTGCTTTCAATTTTATATTTTTGCAGCGAATAAAGTGCAAGAAACAACTATTTAAGTATATTGCCAACCAATATACTAGTTGTGAATTGCTTTCAATTTTATATTTTTGCAGCGAATAAAGTGCAAGAAACAACCGATAGTTAATACCGAGTTAATACCAAGTTGTTGTGAATTGCTTTCAATTTTATATTTTTGCAGCGAATAAAGTGCAAGAAACAACCATTGTTGTTCTTAATGAACGACTACATGAGTTGTGAATTGCTTTCAATTTTATATTTTTGCAGCGAATAAAGTGCAAGAAACAACTTAAATGGTAAAATAAAATAATTAATATTAGTTGTGAATTGCTTTCAATTTTATATTTTTGCAGCGAATAAAGTGCAAGAAACAACAGTCCTCTTGCTTTTTCAAAGGATTGGCTTGTTGTGAATTGCTTTCAATTTTATATTTTTGCAGCGAATAAAGTGCAAGAAACAACATATAACAGCTCTTAACTTTTGGTGTTGCGTTGTGAATTGCTTTCAATTTTATATTTTTGCAGCGAATAAAGTGCAAGAAACAACTTATTGTCTGAGAATATTGGTATTCCTAAGTTGTGAATTGCTTTCAATTTTATATTTTTGCAGCGAATAAAGTGCAAGAAACAACCAAGTCAAAGATAAACCTATTAGTTTCATCGTTGTGAATTGCTTTCAATTTTATATTTTTGCAGCGAATAAAGTGCAAGAAACAACTTAAGTATCTGTTTGTTTCAAAGGAATTGTGTTGTGAATTGCTTTCAATTTTATATTTTTGCAGCGAATAAAGTGCAAGAAACAACTTAAAAGAAATTTCCATTGAAAATTTCAAGTTGTGAATTGCTTTCAATTTTATATTTTTGCAGCGAATAAAGTGCAAGAAACAACCTTATCAATGTAAGGTTCCGTTGCAGAGAAGTTGTGAATTGCTTTCAATTTTATATTTTTGCAGCGAATAAAGTGCAAGAAACAACCAAGCTGACATATTCAGACAAGAATACTAGTTGTGAATTGCTTTCAATTTTATATTTTTGCAGCGAATAAAGTGCAAGAAACAACCGGAGAACAAGAAAGAATAACAACTACATCGTTGTGAATTGCTTTCAATTTTATATTTTTGCAGCGAATAAAGTGCAAGAAACAACTTGTTTCAGCTTCTAACTTAGCTGCTTCATGTTGTGAATTGCTTTCAATTTTATATTTTTGCAGCGAATAAAGTGCAAGAAACAACGGGTGAGGTATATGTTATAGATTCATCACAGTTGTGAATTGCTTTCAATTTTATATTTTTGCAGCGAATAAAGTGCAAGAAACAACTTAGGGTACTGCAAAAATTTGTAACGAAGAATGTTACAGCAAGGGTTTAGAAATGAAAAAATGAAGCTAAACTCACAAAAATAAAGGATAAAGAGAGGATTTTTTAATCCTAATCTTTATCCTTTATTTTTTTCTATTCTTATAAAAAATACAAAAAAATTAAAAAACATTGTTTCAATCAGAAAAATATAATGAAAGATAGATTATATACTTGATAAAAATAAGTTATATTAAAGAAAGGAAAAAATATTCGTGGGTAAATGAATATTATTTTAATTGTGTAATATCAATAAAGGAGAATTATAAAATTTATTTGAAATACCTTATTTCTAAAAAGCAAAAACGAGGCTAATGCCCCGCCTTTAATGTTTTCACAACGGAATAATCCTTATTGCCAATTGCTTCAATTTTATGATGCAAAAGTAATAAAAAAATTCAATACCAAATACAATTTTCAAAAAACATTTGGTAAAATTCAAAATTATTTTACTAATTTTGAGGCATTAATTAATCATACATTATATGTAACATTAATACCTTATTAATACAATGAAAAAAATATTAGGATTAGACTTAGGAACAACCTCTATTGGTTGGGCTATGGTTAATGAAAAAGAAAATGAAAGCGAAAAATCTTCAATAATATCCTTAGGCGTTAGAGTGAATCCTTTAACAGCAGATGAAAAAGGACAATTTGAAAAGGGTCAAAGTATTACAACAAATGCATCCAGGACACTAAAACGTAGTGCAAGAAGAAATAATCAAAGATATAAATTACGTAGAGAGCGTCTGATAAAACTTTTTAAAGAAAATCATTTTATAGAAAACGAAGAAGTTTTAAGTCATTATAACAATAATATTACTTTTGAAACCTATCGTCTAAGAGCAAAAGCTGTTAATGAAAAAATAACCTTAGAGGAGTTTGCCCGAATTTTACTTATGATTAATAAAAAACGAGGCTATAAAAGCTCCCGTAGGCTAAATAATAAAGAAGATGGTGATACAATAGATGGAATGAGTGTTGCAAAGCTATTAAAAGAAAAACAAATAACTCCCGGTCAATACTGCCTTAAACTCTTTGAGCAAAACCTCACTTTTCCTGAATTTTATCCTTCGGATTTACAAGATGAATTTGATAGAATATACTATAAGCAACAAGAGTTTTATCCTTCCCTTACAGAAGAATTAAAAGAAAAGTTAAAAGGTAAAAATCAAAAAGCCTCTTGGGCTATATTGGCAGAGAACTTTTCTTGGATAGAAGAAGAAAAAACTTGGGATGAAACAAATGCAAAGACAATTAATGTTGGAAATGAGAAAAAACTTGTTGGAATAAAAAGGGAGAAAAAGGGCAAAGAATTAAAAGAAGAAAATCTACAACTAAGAGTTAAAGCGTTAAATGAGAAAATAGATGCCGAACTATTGGCTACTGTATTGCAACAAATAAATGGAGAAATATCTTCTTCAAGTGCATACTTAGGCAAAATATCCGATAGAAGTAAGGATATAAATTTAAATAACCTTACAATTGGACAATATTTAATGAAGCAATTGGATAATGATCCTAATGCAAGTTTAACAAATCAAGTCTTTTTTAGACAGGATTACTTGGATGAGTTTAACATTTTATGGGATAAACAAGCAGAGTTTTATTCAAATGATAGTAATTCTCCATTTACCTTAGAGTTAAAAAAGAAAATAAGAGATGAAGTTATATTCTATCAACGCAGATTAAAAAGTCAAAAAGGACTTATAAGTTTTTGTGAATTTGAGAAAAATTCACGTGTAATACCTCGTTCCTCTCCCCTATTTCAAGAATTTAAGATTTGGCAACAATTAAATAATATTGAATTATTCAACAAAACTCTTAAAACAAAAAGACCATTAAATGAAAAAGAAAAGCAATTACTCTCTGAGGAGCTTTTCATAAAAGATAAGTTGTCAAAAAAAGATGTTTTAGATTTGTTATTTGATTCAAAGATTGAAAAAAATCAATCCGACCTAAATTACAAACAAATTGATGGAAACAAAACAGGATATGCCCTTTATAGTGCATATAATAGAATTATTGAACAATCAGGACATACTCCTTTTAAAACTGATTTGTCTTTTTCAGAGGTTAAAGAAGAAGTTAACACCATTTTTTCTTCACAAGGCTTCAATTGTGATATATTAGACTTTAACACCTCTTCTTTAGATCTTTCTTTAAAGAAAATTGATTCCTTAGATTCTTCTCCATACTATAAGTTATGGCACTTATTATATTCTTTTGAAGGGGATGATTCCATTACAGGCATTGATAAATTGATAAGAAAACTTCAAGATAATTATGGTTTTGATTTTTCTTCTGCAAAGATTCTTTCTAATGTAACTTTCTTAGATGATTATGCTTCCTTATCTGCAAAGGCAATAAAAAAGATATTACCATATTTAAAACAAGGGAAAGGATATGATGAGGCTTGTCCTTTGGCAGGATATTCATCACATTCACATTCTTTAACCAAAGAAGAAATGAACAATAAGGTGTTAAAGGATAGTTTAAATATTCTTCCCAAGAACTCTTTGCGTAATCCTGTTGTTGAAAAGATACTTAATCAAATGATTAATCTTATCAATACATTGATTTCTTCTTATGGAAAGCCAGATGAAATTAGAGTTGAGTTGGCAAGAGAATTGAAGAAAAATGCCAAAGAGAGGGAAGATTTAACAAAATTTGTCAATTCTAACACCAAAAATAATGAAGGAATAAAAGAAATATTACAAAAACCTCCTTTTAATATCTCACATGTTAGCCGTAATGATATTATTCGTTATAAACTATATGAAGAACTCAAAGGCAACGAATATAAAACTCTCTATTCAAAAACTTATATTAGTAAAGAAATGCTTTTTAGTAAGGAATTTGATATTGAACATATAATTCCTCAATCTGTTCTATTTGATGATTCTCTTAAAAATAAAACATTGGAAAAAAGAGATATTAATTTAGAAAAAGGGAATAAAACGGCTTATGACTTTATAAAAGAAAAGTATGGAGAAAAGTATCTTGAAGAGTATTTAAATAAGGTTGAAACTTTGTTTAAAGACAATAAAAACAAACTTAAAAATCTTAAGATGAAAAAGGATGATATTCCAGAGGATTTTCTCAATAGAGATTTGAATAATTCTCAATATATAGCTAAGAAAGCCTTAGCTATGCTTAATGAAATATCTACTGAAATTGTTGCAACCACAGGATCAATTACTGCAAAACTTAGAGAAGATTGGCAATTAGTTGATATTATGAAAGAGTTAAATAAAGAAAAATATGAAAAATTAGACTTAGTTGAATACTATAATGATAAAGATGGAAGAAGGATTTATAAAATAAAGGATTGGACTAAGAGAAATGATCATCGTCATCATGCTATGGATGCTCTTACTGTTGCCTTTACTAAAAGAGGATTAATTCAATATTTCAATAATGTAAATGCAAGTGAAACTCCTAATTCTAATGCCTACGCTTTAAAACAAAATAATTTCTCTAATGGCAAGGTAATTTTACCTATGGAAAATTTTAGAAATGAAGCAAAAAAACATTTAGAAAATATTCTTATATCAATAAAGGCAAAGAATAAGGTTGTAACAAAAAATAAGAATATCACTAAAAAGAAAGAAGGGAAACACCAAATAACACAGCTTACTCCAAGAGGACAATTACATAATGAGACAATTTATGGTAAAAATCAAAGATATTTACTAAAAGAGGAAAGTATTAATGGATCATTTAATGAAGAAAAGATAAATAGAGTTTCAAAGAAAATATATAGGGAAGCCTTATTAAAAAGATTAAATGAAAATAATAATGATCCAAAGAAAGCATTTACTGGTAAAAATGCCTTAAACAAAACTCCTATTTATTTAGATACTTTACAAATAAGGCAAGTTCCTCAAAAAGTTGATTTAATTTATTTAGAAGATAAATTTACAATTAGAAAACCAATAGATGGAAATCTTCCTATTGATAAGGTTATTGATACAAAAATAAAAAGAATATTAGAAGAAAGATTAAAGGAGTATGATAATAAAGCGGATAAAGCCTTTGCTAATTTAGATGAAAACCCTATTTGGCTAAACAAGGAAAAGGGTATTAAAATAAAACGTGTAGCAATTTTAGATGTAGATAATGCTACACCTCTACACGATAAAATAGATAAATATGGAAATAAACTCCCAAAAGATTATGTACAACTTCAGAATAATCATCATGCTGAAGTATTTAAAAATGGTAAGGGAGAATTAAAAGGACGTATTATTCCATTTTTTGAATGTGTTGCAAGAGCTAATAATGGTGATGATATTATTAATAAACAATATAAAAATGATAATACAAATAATGAAAATGATAATTATGAATTTCTTTTTTCAATTAAACCAAATGAATATTTCATCATTCCATCAAATAAATTTCCTACAGAAGAATTGCAAGATAATTGGATAAAAAACCCAGATAATTATAGTATTATAAGTCCAAATTTATTTAGAATACAAAAAATGGATTCAAGTGGTAGAATACATTTTAGACATCATTTAGAAACTCGTTTAATAGATAGAGATAAAAATGTAAAAAAAGAGATGAAAGATAAATTGAAAGAAATTGCATATACTTCAAAATCTATAAGTGGAATGAAAGGCTTTATAAAGGTTAGAATAAATCATATTGGACAAATAGTAGATGTTGGAGAATATTAATTAATATTAAATAATAAGCGATGATTAAACGTACATTATATTTTGGTAATCCTGCTTATTTGAGTTTAAAGAATCATCAATTGGTTATTCAAAAGCCAAAAGAGGATTTTTCAACAACAATACCTATTGAAGATATTGGCGTTATTGTTTTGGATAATCCTCAAAT
>JAISIA010000069.1 GCA_031262295.1 Bacteroidales bacterium
TAAAAATAAGTATTGGGAGAATTAAGACTTTATTGCCCTTAAAGGAAACTTTGTTTCGGCAAAGATATAAAATTATTTTGACAAATGCAAATGGCGTTTTCCAATTTGGGGAGTTTCGGCATTTAACATTTGAAGCAAAAAATGTTAAAAATTTTTTGAAAATACATTTTCCTCTAACCAATAAAAAGTAAAAATTCCTAATGACCCAATTTGGGATAAATCTTATTTATAAAAGAAATTTACTTATTTATTTTTGTGTTTTTTTTGAAAATACTTTGGTAGCTCTATGAAATATACCATTAATATATGCTATTGCTATTCCATAGTTGGATATTGGTATATTGTTTTCCAAAGCTGGAATTAGTCTTCCTCTTAATTGTTTTTCGCTAACCATACATCCGCCGCATTGAATAACCATTTTATAGTCTGTAATTGGTCTTTTCAATGAGGAAAGTCCTGCAACGGCATCAAATTTCAGCTTTTTCTTTGTGTATTTTTCTATCCACATAGGAAGTTTTACTCTTCCTATATCTTCACAAGAGGGTTGGTGAGAGCAACTTTCTAACATAAGTATTCTATCTCCATTATTCAATTCATCCAAAAAAGGAGTTCCTTTTAAATATTCATCAAACATACCTTTAACTCTTGCAAGGACAATGGAGAAACTTGTTAGTGGTATATCCTTATCAACAATCTTAGAAACATATTCAAAAGCCTGCGAATCGGTAATAACTAAAGAAGGTTTTTTATAAACATTTTTTAAGACATATTCCAACTCTGTTTCCTTTACAACAATATTTATTGCATCATTATCTAAAACATCTCTTATCAATTGCACTTGTGGAAGTATCATTCTGCCCTCTGGGGCGGAAGAATCAATGGGTGTTACAAGTAAAACGACATCATCTTTCTTTATTATGCCTTTTAGTATTCCTTTTTTTTGGTATGCAGAAGCAGGGATATTATCTTTTATATGTTTTGTCAAAGTTATTATTGATGTTTTATCATTTTGGGAGCATTCAATAATTGATTTTTTGTATTTATTCTCTATTGTTGCCTTTAAATCCTTTCTTATGGGAGATTGATCGCTTTTTGTATATACTAATATATAAGGAGTGTCAAAACGTTTTAATTCATTTATTATATTTTCTTCTTCATTGCCAAAATCATTATTAAAAGCAATAATAGCCAAATCTATTTGGGATATAACCTCAAAAGCTTTTTCCACTCTTTTTTCTCCTAATATTGAATCATCATCTATTCCTGCTGTGTCAATTAAAACAACTGGACCAATATCTTTTAATTCCATTGTTTTCTTTACACTATCAGTTGTTGTCCCTCTTTGTGAAGAAACTATTGAAACTTCTTGTCCAACGAGCAGATTAATCAAAGTACTTTTTCCAACATTACAACGACCAATAACTCCTATGTGTGGTTTCTTATCTCTTGTAGTATTCATTTCAAATATTATTTTTTTGCAAACTTAATATATTATTTTTTATTGCTACATTTGCACCCTCAAAATATGAGAATATTATATGCCAATATTTAAAATAAATTTTTCAAACGACAATCCTCCAATTAATTCTGCAAGGTTTTGGATTAAGGTCCTAATTATGTCAATATCCATAATTATTACTTGTTATATATCAAATACAGCTTCGGTAGATAATTTTTTTGATGCAGTTTTGGCTTCTGTAATCATTAGTTTGCTTTCTTGTTTTGTTAAACCCTTATTGACACTTTTGTCTGTACCCCTAATTGTTTTTACTTTTGGATTTTTTAATTTAGTTATAAACGCCATAATCATACTTATGACGGCTTATTTTGTTAAAGGGTTTGATGTATATGGCTTTTGGAATGCAATACTATTTAGTATAATTATAACTATTATAAGTTTCATATTAGATCTTCCTTTAAGGATTCAGCGTTTTAAGCAAACAACGGGAATGGATTTTAGAAATAAGAAATTTAATAAAGATGATGAAAATAGGGTTGATGATACGGATTTTGAAGATGTAACAGATCAAGACGAGGAAACTAAATGAAGATAATTAATACCATAGAAGAAATATCTCAAATTACAGATAGGCTTAAACAAGAAGGTAAAACCATAGGATTTGTTCCAACAATGGGTGCTTTGCATAAGGGACATATTTCTTTAATAAGCCGATCTAAGGAAGAAAATGATGTTACTATTTGTAGCATATTTGTAAATCCAATTCAGTTTAATAATAAGGAAGACTTAGAAAAATATCCCATAAGAACAGATGAAGATATTCTTATTTTGGAAGAAAGCAATTGCGATATTCTTTTTATTCCTTCCCAAGAAGAGGTCTATTTTGAGCCTGCAACAGAAAGGTTTTCCTTTGGAAAATTGGAAGAAGTATTAGAAGGAAAGCAAAGACCGGGACATTTTAATGGGGTTGCAACAGTGGTTAGTCGTTTATTCAAATGGATAAAACCCAATAAGGCATATTTTGGTGAAAAAGACTATCAGCAGGTTGCAATAATTAAGGATATGGTTAAGCAATTGGATATGCCAATAGAAATAATTCCTTGTCCCATTATTAGAGAAGAGGATGGTTTAGCAATAAGTTCAAGAAATCTTCTCCTTAGTTCAGATGCAAGAAAGTTAGCTCCAAAGATACATTCCATACTAATAAAATCAGCATATCAAAAAGATAATCTAACATTTTCGCAAATCAAGAGTTTTGTTTCATCAGAATTTAAGCTAATAAAGGAGATGGATTTGGAGTATTTTGAGATAGTAGATGATGAAACTTTGCAACCAATAACAAAAAAGCAAGAAAACGGAGTAGTAGGTTTTATTGCTGTTTGGTTAGATGGAGTAAGGCTTATAGACATTCAAAGATATTATTAATGTATAAAAAGCATTAATCTCAGATATTTTACCGACTTTTGCAGTTTATTAAAGTAATTTTAAATTTTAAATAACAAAAACAATATTAGAAATAGTATTTTGATATGAAGCAATTAATAGAATGTGTTCCCAATATAAGTGAAGGACGTAACGAAAGTGTGATAAAACAAATTGCAGATGTAATTGAAAAGGCAGAAGGTGTTAAACTCTTAGATGTAGATCCCGGTTACACAACCAACAGAACAGTGATTACCTTTGTTGGAGAGCCACAAGCGGTGGTTAATGCAGCATTCCTACTTATTAAAAAAGCCTCTGAACTTATAGATATGAAGGTTCATCATGGCGATCATCCTCGTTTTGGAGCAACAGATGTTTGTCCTTTGATTCCTGTTTCAAACATAACAATGGAAGAAACCATAGAATATGCTCTCCTTTTAGGAGAAAGAGTTGGCAAAGAGCTTGGAATACCTGTATATCTCTATGAAAATGCAGCAAGAGAAGAAAAACGTAGAAACTTGGCTGCTTGTCGTAGCGGAGAATATGAAGGATTAAAAGATAAGATAGAAAGCCTTGATTGGAAACCTTGCTTTGGTCCTACAATATGGAATGAACATATTGCTTCAAGTGGAGCAACTGCTATATCAGCAAGAGATTTTCTTATAGCCGTTAATTATAACCTAAACACCACTTCAACAAGAAGAGCAAACGCAATTGCTTTTGATGTTAGAGAAAAAGGAAGACCAAAAAGGGAAGGAAACAAACCAAACGGCAAACCATTAAAAGATGAAAACGGAAACCCAATAATGATTCCGGGAACATTAAAAGGAACAAAAGCCATAGGATGGTACATTGAGGAATACGGAATAGCACAAGTTTCAATGAATATTACCAATATTTCACAAACACCTTTACATATTTGTTTTGAAGAAGTGTGCAAGAAAGCTGGCGAAAGAGGAATACGTGTCACAGGTGTAGAGATTGTTGGTTTAGTTCCAAAGAAAGCATTGATTCAAGCCGCAGACTACTATCTTAAAAAGCAACAACGTTCCTTAGGAATAGATGAAAAAGAAAAGATAAAAATTGCAATAAAGTCTATGGGCTTAGACGATTTGAAGCCTTTTGTTGCAGAAGAAAAAATAATAGAATACCTAATAGAAGATAAAACACAGAAAAAACTAATAGATCTTTCCGCATTAGACCTTTGTAATGAAACAGCATCTGAAAGCCCTGCTCCCGGTGGAGGCTCAATTTCTGCTTATGTTGGAAGTTTAGGTGCAGCTCTTGCAACAATGGTAGCAAATCTTTCTTCTCATAAGGCAGGATGGGATGAAAGATGGGAGGAATTTTCAATTATTGCTCAAAAAGGACAAAAAATAAAAGATGAATTGCTATTCTTAGTTGATGAAGATACTAATGCATTTAATAGAATAATGGATGCATTTTCTTTACCTAAAAAAACAGAACAGGAGAAAGAAAACAGAAAAGACGCAATACAAAAAGCAACAAAATATGCAATAGAAATACCTTTCAAAACCCTTGAAAAATCATTTGAAGTCTTTTCAATATGTATAGAAATGATTGAAAAGGGTAATCCTAATTCAATAACCGATGCAGCCGTTGGTATATTATGTGCAAAGGCTGCTTGTTATGGAGCATTTATGAATGTTAAGATAAATGCATCTTCTTTGGATGATAAGACTTTTGTTAATGATATTCTTATTAAAGGAGAAAAGATAATAGAAAAAGCAGAAGAAATAGAAAGAGAATATACACATAAAGTCTTAAATCAAATATAAAAATAATTAAAACATAATTAATGTTAAATTCAAAAACCCTTCATGAGGTTTTATTTTACAGTTTAACCCATTTTTCCGATAATCCTTTTATGGCATTTGTTGGTGATAAACCTATAACATTTGCACAATTTGGTACGGAAGTAAAAAAACTGCAAGAAAAATTAATAAATTGCGGAGTTACTTATCAGGATAAGGTTGCAATATTAGGAGAAAATTCGCCTTCTTGGGCAATTGCCTACTTTGCAATTGTTGATATGGGTGCAATAGCTGTACCTTTACTTGCAGATTTTACAAAGGATGAGGCAAGAACTTGTATCAATCATTCAGATGCAAAACTACTTTTTGTATCAAAAAGAATGGAAGAAAAGATTGATAAAGATAATTACGAGCATATTCAAACCATAATAAGCCTTGATACATTTAGTGAAATATCATCTTCTCCTATAAAAGAAAATGAAAAAGGCAACTATACAATACCAAAACCAGAAGATTTAGCTTCCATAATTTATACCTCAGGAACAACAGGATTTAGTAAGGGAGTTATGCTTACTCACCAAAACTTAACTGCTCAGTTGGTTCAAATACATAATATATGGAATATAACCGAAAAAGACGTGTATCTTTCCGTCCTTCCTCTTTCACATACCTTTGAAAACTCATTAGGACTATTAACTGCAACTATGAAAGGAGCAACAATATTCTACCATAATAAGCTACCAGTTAGTAAAACCTTTATGGAAAGTGTTGCAATTGTAAGACCCACAACAATACTTGCTGTTCCTCTTCTTATGGAAAAAGCATATAAGAATGTCATAAAGCCAAAATTGGAGAATAGTTTCATTAAAAGAATATTGCTAACAAGCCCTTTGTTCAAAAGAATAATGTATCGCATTGCTGCAAAAAAACTATATGCTTCCTTTGGTGGAAGATTAACTTTCTTTGGAATAGGAGGGGCAAAGTTAGATGGAGAAACAGAATTGTTCCTTCGTCTTGGCAAACATTTCCCTTATGCTATTGGTTATGGCTTAACAGAAACTGCACCCCTAATAATTGGAGCAAATCCTCATCAAGTTTCTTGGCAAACTACTGGATTTCCAATTAAGGATGTTCAATTAAAAATTGTGGATGTTAATCCTCAAACAGGGGAAGGAGAACTTTTGGTTAAGGCACCCAATGTTATGAAAGGATATTATAAGAATCCCGAACTAACAAAAGAAGTTTTCACAGAAGATGGATGGTTTAAAACAGGGGATTTGGTTTGTGAAAAAAAGGGAAGATATGAGATAAAGGGAAGAAAGAAAAACGTTATTCTTGGTTCAAGTGGAGAAAATATATATCCCGAAGAGATTGAAATGGTATTAAATCAACATAATCTTGTTTTAGAAAGTGTGGTTATAGAGCGTAATGGTAAATTGGTTGCAATGGTTCAATTCAATCCCGAAGAACTACAAAATAGAATGGCTCATATAAAAGAAAATACAGCTCAGGCATACGAAAATATAAAGACAGAACTTCTAAAAGCAGTAAATATAAAATTAAATAAATTTTCAAAACTCTCCCTAATTGTGGAATATTCAAAAGAATTTGAAAAGACCGCAACCTTGAAAATAAAACGCTATATGTATAAATAGTCGGCAACCGACCTTTATTTTTCCTAACGGAAGTCTGGTTTTTACAATTATATATTTATAATTCAATAAAAATAAATCTTCGTTTTGTCGGCAACCGACTTTTATTCGTCCTACGGAAGTCTAGTTTTTATAATTATATATTTATAATTCAATAAAAATAAAACGCTGTTTTAATAAATTATTTCTTCGTTTTAATAAATTATTTCTTCGTTTTAGTAAATTATTTCTTCGTTTTATTTTTCTAAAATTATTAATGCATAATTATAAAACCAGACTTCCGTTAGGAAAAATAAAAGTCGGTTGCCGACAAAACCAGACTTCCGTAGGACGAATAAAAGTCGGTTGCCGACAAAACCAGACTTCCGTATGACGAATAAAAGTCGGTTGCCGACAAAACCAGACTTCCGTTAGGAAAAATAAAAGTCGGTTGCCGACAAAACCAGACTTCCGTAGGAAAAATAAAAGTCGGTTGCCGACAAAACCAGACTTTCGTTAGGAAAAATAAAAGTCGGTTGCCGACAAAATCAGACTTTCGTTAGGAAAAATAAAAGTCGGTTGCCGACAAAATCAGACTTCCGTAGGACGAATAAAAGTTGGTTGCCGACAAAACCAGACTTCCGTTAGGAAAAATAAAAGTTGGTTGCCGACAAAACCAGACTTCCGTAGGACGAATAAAAGTTGGTTGCCAACCAAATTTTATGAGTTTTACATAGAAAATTTTGATTTTTTCTTAAAAAATAAGAGAATATTTTACTAATACTTGATATTATTAGTAGCTATTTACTTAAATTGTTTATATAATTTTATTTTTTTAAGTTTATTTGTTAATTTTGATAAAAATTTCATTAAAAAAGTTGTGCGATATTGTTTTTTTTATATTTTTGCTCTCGCAATTTTGAGAAATGAATTGCTTTTTTTACAAAGAATGTAAGAAGATACAAAGAGTATATAGGAGCGTTATAACATATTCTTTTGCTGTTAAAATTTGGCGATAGAAATAGCTCGTGAAGGATATGTTATAATACTCGCGTTAAAAAACGTTGAGTTATTTTTATTTTCTACGAGCAAGGTTCGTCAAAACCATAACAGCGGGAAACATATATTATGTTTAACGCTTTTTTTATGCCCTTTTAAGTCATCAGTAAGCCAAAAAGAGACTTAAAAAGAGAGTAGGCAAAAATAAAAATAATTAAAATTGATGCGAAAATTATTCTTTTTATTTGCAACAGCTTGTTTTGCAATCAGCAATTGCTTTGTACAGCTAACATTTGCACAAGACTCTTCGTGCAATATTACAAATTTCCCTTTTGAAGAAAGTTTTGATGCCTCTTCATCTTTACCTTTGTGTTGGACATTATTTAGCGGTACTGCGGGATACCCAATAATAACTACAACAAATCACTCTTCTCCCAATTCACTTTTGCTATCCAACCGCTCTTGGGCAATATCCCCTCAAATAAATGAAAACATTTCTCTTTTGAAAATTCAATTCTATGCAAGGGCAGAAAGTGCTTCTTTATCGGGAACGCTACAAGTGGGAGTTATGTCTTCTTTGCAAGATACAACAACCTTTGAATTAATTGAAGAGATCTCTCCAACACCTGCTTCAACTTGGATTGAACATGAAGTTTTTCTTTCTTCTGCACAATTAAATGGTGTAGGAAATTATATAGTAATAAGACAAAACAATAGTCCAACGACCAATTATTGGTGGTGGATAGATGATATAAATATTGATTATATACCTTCTTGTATAAAACCTAATAATATTATTCTTACAAACTATACAACAAATTCATTGGATATTCAATGGGAAAATACAAATGCTGACTATTCTTTATGGAATATAGAATATATGACAGCTAATAACACCACTTGGGATAGTGCAATTATGGTTAGTGTAGGTCAAAACCAATATAGTTTAACCTCTCTTAATGCAAATACTGCATATAAAATAAGGATAAAGTCACTTTGTGGTGAAGAAAATAGTCTTTGGAGTAATGAATATGTATTTAGAACTGCTTGTTTGGGTGTAGAAATTCCCTACTATATGAATTTTGATAGTATAGATGTAGTTGATAATATGCCTTTGTGTTGGTCAAGACCATTTACTGCAACATATCCTAATATATATACTACCTCTTCTTCTGCTCATAGCGGTAATAAGGTTATGTATTTCTCCTCATCCTCTGGCTATTCTTATGCTGTAACTCCACAAATAGGAGAAGATATTAATCTTTTGAGAATGCGTTTTTATTCAAGATTATCCTCAAATGGAAATGGAAGTCTTCTAATAGGTGTTACATCCACTCCGCTTGATACAACAAGTATAGAAGTTGTTGATACAATTAGGATGACTACAAATAAATACAACGAATATGAGGTTTTGTTTAATCAAGTTGCTTTAAGTGGAACAGGAAACTATATTGTTATAAAACATATTGGAGGTAATATTGTATATTTGGATGATATAATAATAGATTCCATACCTTTTTGTACAAGACCAAATAGATTAGAAGTTCAAAACATAACAACAACATCTTGCAATTTATCTTGGAATGATCCCAATGGAAATGCTTCATTATGGAGTATTGCTTATATGCCATCTTATCAAACTTCTTGGGATAGTGCAGTTGTTGATTTATCTTCTGTAACTAATTTTAATATATTGGATCTTCTTTCTGCAACAACATATAAAGTAAGGGTGCAGTCCCTTTGTGGAGATGATGAAAGTCTTTGGAGTTATGAAATAACCTTTGACACAGAATGTGAAATAGTATCAACAATTCCTTGGAGCGAGAACTTTGATAATTTAACTGCCTCTTCTTCCTCTTTCCCTATATGTTGGAAAAAACATTCTACCTATACAACACATCCATATATAGTAAGTGGTACATCAGCATCACATACTAATCCAAATTCTCTTCGCTTTGCCTCTGCTCAAAATGGTACATCTTGGGCAATATTGCCTCAAATATCTGAAAATATCAATTTATTAAAAATTAATTTTTGGGCAAAGGCTGAAAGTGCTAATTCGGGAAGTTTAACAATCGGAGTAATGTCTGATAACTTAGATACAACAACATTTGAAAGTGTTCAAACTTTTGAGCCTTCTTCTGCATCAACTTGGGGAGAGTATGAAGTGTTATTTAATTCTACACAATTAAGTGGAGGTAATAAATCCATAGCATTTAGACAAAATTCAATATCTGCCAATTATTTTTGGTGGATAGATGATATAGTAGTTGATTATCTATCTTTATGCGATAGACCATCGGATATAACATTTTCTAATCTTCAAGAGACAAGTCTTGATGTTTCTTGGAGTGAAAACAATTCTTCTTCTTGGATAATTCAATATACATTAGAGTCAAATGCCTCTTGGGAAGGAGCAATGGAAGAAATAACAATATTGCCAACAATAAGTTTAAACTCCCTTACAGCAAATACTCAATATAAAATTAGGATAAAAGCATCTTGTGGTGAGGATACAAGTTCTTGGTCTTCTTCAATAAGTTTTACTACACCTTGTATTGCTTTGTCTATTCCAATAGAAGTAGAACCTTTTAACCTACTTTTGCCTTCCACTTGTTGGACTAAGGCATCAGGACAAATGCCTTTAGAAGGAGAAATTTCTCTTACAATGGGTGGAGGTTCTTGGAGTCTATCAACAGATACTGAAATATTCTTGGGCGAAGCCAGTTGTGTTAAATTGAATTTATATAATACAACACACGGATGGCTAATTTCCCCAAGTATTGATTTAGGAGATAGTTTGTCATTATCGCAAGTTGAGTTGGATGTTGTTCTAAAAGGATATGACTCTGGTAATATTCCTCAGACAAATGGCGTTGATGATATATTTGGAATAGTTATTTCTACTGATAATGGCTTATCTTGGAATAGGGATAATGCCATACTATGGACCAATGAAGCAAATACTTTAAGGGAATTAAATAGTTTATATCCCGAACAACATTTAATAATACCTCTAATTAATCCTCAAACCAATGAACCTTATCAAGGCAAGGTTAAGATAGGAATTTATGCTGGCTCTTCTCAAAATAATGCAGATAATTTTATATATGTGGATAATTTTGTTGTAAATCCTTTTGTTCCATGTCCAGAAGTTTTATTTCTTACAATATCTCCTAATACAACACAAGCAGAAATTTCATTTACAGAAAATGGTTCTGCATCTTTGTGGGAATATGTTATAACAACGGATACATCAATTATTGAGCCTATATCTTTGGAACCTATTTCTTTTTCAACCAATCCTTATATTATAAATGGCTTAACTGCTAATACAAATTATAGGATTTGGGTGCGTAGTGTTTGTGATAATTCTTCATATAGCTCTTTCCAAGAATCAGAATTTAAGACTTTGGCTTTGCCTGCAACGATTCCTTTTATTTGTGACTTTGAAAATGAGGAAGAAAATCTTTTATGGTCAAATATAGGTAATAAAAATACATTATGGGCTTTTGGAAAAGCTGCAACAAATGGACCAAATACAATAAATATTTATGATAGTAATGCAGCCTATATCTCAAAAGACGGAGGTTTAACTTATGGTTCTGATGAAAATTATACATATTCCTATCTTTATAGAGAAATAAACTTTGGAGAAAATATGGCTTCTTTCATACTTTCTTACGATTGGAAGTGTCAAGGAAGTACAACAAATAATGGAAATATAAGTGATGCCTTAGCAGTATATCTATTGGACGAAGACGAAACAATTTCTCCAATATATCCAAATTACTTTAATGACGCTCTTGTCTTTAATTACAATCAAACCTCCTGGCAAAGACAAATGTTTTCTTTGGAAAATGTTTCAGGAATAAAACGATTGGTATTCCTACATGTTTCATCCAATAATTTAGTATATCCACAACCAGCCATTGATAATATATCAATAAAAGAGATAGCTTGCAATGCTCCTTCCAATATTTTAATATCAAATATTACTACATCCTCTGCACAGATTTCTTGGGATGATAGTGAAGAAGAGGATTTCATTATAACTTATAGTAGTGAGAATAATCAACCAATTATTGAAAATGTACAATCCTCTCCTTATATAATTAGTGGATTAATTCCAGCTACAACATATCAAATTTCAATTTCAGCAATATGTCAAGGCGACACAACCCTTCCTTCAAATAGTATAAGTTTTTCAACACCTTGCTTTGATGAGGCTATAACAGAGTTTCCTTGGATTGAAGGCTTTGAAAACGGAGATAATTGTTGGGGAAAGGAAAATGTTTTAGCTAATGTTGCTTGGACAAATGGTGAAGATAATACATATTATACTGCACATTCAGGAAGTAGATTTGCAAATTTGTATTGTGAATCATACTCTGGTGCAAAGACAATGCTAATATCTCCTTTATTAGATCTTACAATGATGAATCAACCTGCAATTGAATTTTTCCATATTCAAAATGCTTATATCAATGATCAAGATGAATTAAAGGTATATTATAGGACAAGTCAAACAGATTCTTGGATTGAGATTATGAATTTTACTAATAATATAGCATCTTGGCAAAAAGATTCTGCTTTCTTACCAAATCCTTCTTCAACATATCAAGTAGCCTTTGAAGGATATGCAAAATTCGGAAGAGGAATTGCGATAGATGATATAAAAATATACGATTCATATATTCTAAATTGTCCTCCTCCAAGTGCAATATCTGCAATTGCATATAATAATTCTGCAACTTTGTCTTGGCAAGTGGTTGATGAGGGTCTTTTATATGAAGTAAAAATAGGAGAAGATGGACAAATTGATAGTGTAAATACTGCGTTTTATCAAATTAATAACCTAAATACAAATACTAATTATATTGCATATATTAGAACAAAATGTGAGGCGGGATATTCTTTGTGGCAAAGTGTAGAATTTACAACTCAAAATATTCCATCCTCTGCAACAAGTCTTGCTCCAACATTAATAAGTCAGTTCTCTGCAAGAATGAATGGAGAATATGTTTGCTTTGAAAATGAAATGTTATATAAGGGATTCTACTATAAAGATTCCATTTCAAATTCTTGGAACGAGGTCTTAGTTAATGAAAATATAAATCCATATTACTACGATATTAATAATTTAAAGGCAAATACAAAATATACCTACAAGGCTTTTATAATTACATATAGTAATGATACTATTTTTGGAGAGGATGTATGTTTTACAACATTGGAAATAATTTCTCCTGTGGTTGAAATGCTACAAGTGAGTGAAATTACTTCATCTTCTGCTACTTTTTCTGCGATTGTGGAAAATGGAACTTTGGATATAACATCAAGAAGTTTTGAGTTGATTAAGCAAGGTGATAATTGGGAAGATGCAATCCTTATAAGTGGTCAAGGCATTTCTCCTTTTAGTGCTACATATAATGGTCTTGATGCAAATACTCAATATTTAGTAAGAGCAATGGTTACTTCTTTCTATGATCAAGAGATAAAAACTTATGGAAATGAGGTTGATTTTTCTACACCTTTATCCATAATTGATGCAGAAAATAAAGATGAATATGTACAAATAAGTCTATATCCTAATCCAGCAAAAGATAATACCACTCTAAAAGTAAGTAATCTTAGTGGAATTGTTGAAATATCAATAGTTGATATTAAGGCAAGGAAGGTTTATTCTAAAAATATAAATATAGAAAATGAGCTATTAGAAAAAATTGATGTTTCATTCCTTGCAAAGGGTGTTTATTTTGTGCAAATAAAAGGAAAGAATATAAATACAATAAGAAAACTAATAATTAAATAGAAATAAAATCATCTGTAGTTTATCATTAATCTTGTGCGGCATCTCTTTGTTTGGAGATGCCGCTTCTTTTTATTTTGTGCCTATATTTTTTGATAAAATTTCTTTAAAACAGGTTTAATTAGTACTTTTGCTTTCATTATGACAAAGGCATCATTATTTCTTTTCCCTACTCCTATATCAGAGGGTGATATAAATTTTGTTCTACCTTCAAAAAACATTGAATTATTGGAGGATTGCAAATATTTTATTGTGGAAGAATTACGTTCTGCAAGACGTTTTTTAAAAAAGGCAGGATATAAAAGGAGCTTTGAGGAGGTTGAATTTTTCATTTTAAATGAACATACCAATGATATTGATATAGAAAATTATCTTTATCCAATAGAAAAAGGATATAATGTTGGCTTAATGTCAGAGGCTGGCTTGCCTTGTGTTGCCGACCCGGGAGGGAAAATCGTTGCCTTAGCTCATAAAAAAAATATAAAAGTAGTGCCACTTGTTGGACCTTCTTCTCTAATGATGGCACTTATGGCATCAGGATTTAGTGGTCAATCCTTTTGTTTTTGGGGATACCTACCCATAGATAAGATAAAAAGACAAAAAAAAGTAAAGGAGTTGGAACAAAAAAGTAGAAGAGATAACCAAACACAAATATTTATTGAAGCACCTTATCGTAATAATCAAATGCTTCAATTCCTAATGGAGACCTTAGAAAATAATACTTCTTTATGTGTAGCTTGTGATATTTCAATGCAATCAGAACAAATAATTAGTGCCACAATAAAAGAGTGGAAAAATAGGAAAGAAGATTTTAATAAGAGAAACTGCGTCTTTCTAATATATTAACACATATTTATAACCTTATAATAGAATAATGATACCATTAGCACAAAGTTTGCGTCCAAATAATCTTGATGAATATGTAGGACAAAGACATTTAGTAGGAGAAAATGCCATATTAAGAAATGCAATAGAGAAAGGAAATATTCCTTCTATGATTCTTTATGGTCCTCCCGGAGTTGGAAAAACAACATTGGCTTCAATAATTGCAGAAAAGATGTTCTATTCATTCTACTCTCTTTCTGCAATAAACTCAGGAGTAAAAGAGGTAAGAGAGGTTATAGATAGGGCAAAGAAGGAAAGCGGAGCAATACTTTTTATAGACGAAATCCATCGTTTTTCAAAAAATCAACAGGATTCCCTTCTTTCAGCTGTTGAAAAAGGAATAATAACATTGATAGGAGCAACAACAGAAAACCCATCCTTTGAAATAATAACGCCACTTCTATCAAGGATGCAAGTTTTTATTCTAAAACCATTAGATAAGGACGACTTGGAAATTCTTATTCAAAGAGCCAAGACGTTCTATAAAGAAAAATACAATAGAGATATTATTATAGAGGAAAAAGAGGCTCTAATGCGAATAAGCGGAGGTGATGCAAGAAAACTATTTAATGCAATAGAGGTTGTAGTTTCTTCTTTGGAGGATAATATAATAACTAATGATAAGGTCAATAAGATAATACAAAACAATCTTTCTGCATACGACAAAAATGGAGAGATGCACTACGATATTATCTCAGCTTTTATAAAAAGTATGAGAGGGTCTGACCCTAATGGAGCTGTCTATTGGTTGGCAAGAATGATAGAAGGGGGAGAAGATCCTCTATTTATCGCAAGACGAATGCTAATACTTGCCTCAGAAGATATAGGAATTGCAAACCCTAATGCACTGATTTTAGCAAATGCTTGCTTTGATGCCGTAAGCAAGGTGGGTTATCCCGAATGTAGAATAATACTTTCCCAAACTGCAATCTATTTAGCAACCTCTCCAAAGAGCAACTCCACATATATGGCTATTGAAAATGCTCTTGAAAAAGTTAGACTTACAGGTAATTTATCTGTTCCTTTACACCTTAGAAATGCTCCTACAAAACTTATGAAAGAACTTGGCTATGGAGAAAATTATCTTTATGCACACAATTATAAGGATAACTTTGTTCCACAAAACTTTTTGCCAGATGAAATCTTAGGAGAGAAGTTCTACCAAGCTGGAAATAATCCAAAAGAAAATGAGATAAGAAAACACCTTTCTTTAATGTGGAAGGATTTTTATTCATATTAATTATGTAAAACCTCTTTTTAATTATGGGAAATTCCTTTACAGATACCCTCATCTTAGCTCCTATGCATGGTTTAACAGGTTTTTCTTTTAGAAATCCCTACGATGAAATATTCCCTAATAGCTTTTCAAAAGCAATAACTCCATTTATATCCCTAACTCACGGCTCTATGCTTTTTAGTAAGAGGAAGTATAAGGATGTATTGCCGCAAAACAATACTTCAAATATGGAAATTATTCCTCAGGTTTTAGGAAATGATGCTTATGGAATAAGGCAAATGGCAATTGCTTTAAAAGAATTGGGCTATAAAACTATGAATTGGAATTTGGGATGCCCTTATGAAAATGTGATAAAAAAGCAAAGGGGAGCAGCATTGATTAATAACCATTGGCTTATTGAAAGAATATGTAAAGAGGTTAATGAAGAAGGAATGAAAATATCTTTAAAACTTAGATTAGGAAATGAGAAAATGGAGGTCTTTAACCTAATTGATATAATAAATTCTGAAATTGTAGATAGCATAATTCTGCATCCACGCTTAGCAAAGGACAAGTATGAAGATAGAATTGACCTTTTTGCCTTTGAAGAATTTGCAAAAAGGATTAATAAACCTTTGACCTATAATGGAGATATTTTTACAAGAGAAAAGTTTTTATTCCTTAAAGAAAAATTTCCTCAAATAACAGAGTGGATGATTGGAAGAGGTGTTTTGTACGATCCTTTTTTGCCATATAAGATAAAAGGGATTCCTTTTAATGATTCAAATGAAAAAATAATCCTATTATTAGAAAGGATGATAGATAATGGCTCTTCAATAGATAAGATTAAGGAATACTTTAGATTTTTCTATCAAATTCTCTCTATAAATGAAAAAGAAAAGGAAAGGATATTAAAGATTGGGGATATTAAAATTTTTGTAAATACAATAAAAGAGGTAGTATTGACGTAAAATATGTATAATATAAATTACATAAATTAAAAATACTATGAAAATAACATTTGAAAAGCCAAAGAAAATAGTGGCTCAATACGAAGGACATTCAGTTATAACAGATTTAACTAAGGATTTGGGAGGAGAAAATTTAGCATTAAACCCTTTCCAATTATTTTTAACATCACTTGGATCTTGCGGAGCATTGTTTATGCGTTTGTTTTATGAAAACCACAATATAGATATTGAAGGAGCATCCCTAAATCAGGATTTTGAATTTGATAATAGCGGAAATCTAAAAAAGGTTATAATAAAGGTAAAAGCAGGAAAACAATTTCCAATGGATAAGAAAGAAGGTTTAATTGCGATGATGAAAAGTTGCAAAGTGAAAAAACACGTTTCTCCTTCTATTGAATTTGAATATATTGTTGAACAATAAAAAGAAAAAATCATTGGTTAAAGTTAATGTTTGTAAAACAAAATTAACGTAAGTCAAGATTTTGTGTAGTTAACAAAGAAGAAAGGCTATCAAAGATTAATTTTGATAGCCTTTTTAATAAAAATGTAAATAGTTTTTTAATAATTCTTAGGCATGATTTGGTAATATGCCTTAGGATGTTTGCAAGCAGGACATTTTTCTGGTGCTTTTTTACCAAAATGAACGTAACCACAGTTACGGCAATACCAGAAAACTTCTTCGTCCTTTTCAAATACCTTGTTGTTATTTACGTTATTTAACAACGCACGATACCTTTCTTCATGTTCTTTTTCAACTTTTGCAACCATTCTAAATGAAATTGCAATTTCAATGAATCCTTCCTCTTCTGCAATCTTTGCAAATTCTGGATACATATCAGACCATTCTTCATATTCACCTTCTGCTGCTGCTTGAAGATTTTGTGCAGTATTTCCAATTATTCCTGCTGGAAAAGCGTTTGTTATTTCAACAACTCCTCCTTCTAAATACTTGAAAAATAATTTTGCATGTTCTTCTTCTTGTGCTGCTGTTTCAGCAAATATTGCGGAAATTTGTTCGAATCCTTCTTTCTTAGCTTCTTTTGCAAAAAAAGTATAGCGATTTTTAGCCTGAGATTCCCCAGCAAATGAGATTAATAGGTTCTTTTCTGTTTGTGATCCTTTAATTGTCATAATAAATTTTGGTTTTAATGATTAAAATTTTATTACTTTTACAACCGCAAAATTATGAATTTATTGTTATATAAACAAGTTTTTTTATTAAAATTACTTATTATTTCTCCATAAAAGGGACAAAAATAGTGATGAATTTAAACATAAAATTTATGAAAATACGCAATGTTATTATTTTTTTAAGCCTAATTGTATCAATAAACGTCTTTGGACAAAAAATATATGACGAAGAAATTGATGCATTAAAACAAATTGATAATGCAATAGAAAAGGCAGATAAGGAAAACAAGTATGTTTTGGCTATGGTGGGTGGAAATTGGTGCAAATGGTGTTTGATTTTTAATGAAAAAGTTGAAAAAACTCCCCAGATAAAGCAGTTTATTGAAGATAATTTCGTCTTTATTCATATAAATTATTCAAAAAACAATAAGAATGAAAAGGCAATGGAAAGACTTAATTATCCAAATCGTTTTGGCTTTCCTGTATTTGTTATATTAAATCAAAAAGGAGAGAGGATTCACACTCAAAATTCAGCCTACTTAGAAGAGAATAATGGTTATAGCGATAAGAAAGTTATGGATTTCTTAGATAAATGGACAATAAAAGCCACAACAACTTCTCCTTTCAAATAGCAAATAT
>JAISIA010000004.1 GCA_031262295.1 Bacteroidales bacterium
AAACGCTGTTTTATTTTTATTGAATTATAAATGTATAAATGTAGAACCAGACTTCCGTAGGACAATTAAATGCCGCTTGGCGGTCGGTTGCCGACAAAAAAAAGAGATTACAAAAAGTAATCTCTTTTAATATGAAATCATTTAATTATTTTAATAATCTTTTATTTTGATGAAGATGGTGCTGTGTAATCGTATGTTGTGAAATTAACAACGCTATCTAAACTTACAATTTCACCCATTGAAGTTGCATTACCTTCAATCCATTCTCCAAAAGTAGTATAGCAGTTTAATGCACTCTTAAATTCTATTGGATATTTGAAAAATTTGCTTGATGCTATTCCCAATGGTTTATCTGTTGCACTTACAAGTGAATTATAGTTTAAGTTTTCTGTATTTCCACTAATTATAGTGTAAAGAGTATCTCCAATAGTATTAACTATAAAAGGAGAAATTCCTTGTGTGAAATCTGTCAAACCTTGAATGTTGTAAGTATATTCTTGAACAGTTCCTGCTATTGTTGTTTCCATTTCCTTACCTAAGGTATTTATGAAATTCTTTCCTGCTTCTGCATAAGGGAAGAAATCATTCTTTACATTAGTTGAAAGGATTTCCTTTTGTCCATTAGGTAATAAAATTCCAAATTGTACAACTTGAGCTGCACCAGATGCGATAGGATAAATTTGAACAGTTGCATCAAATGATTCTAAGTTTTCATCCCAACCTCCAATAACTTTAATATAACAAACAAAGTCATTGTAATCATTGTCTCCAATTCTTGAATCTTCAAATCCTGCCATAAATGCAACATTGTTTGTTCCACCAAAAATTACATCTTTTGAAGAAGGAACATACTTTATTGTTTCTTCTGCTCCCTTAGGGAAAAGATATTTCATTGCAACATTAGTTGTACAAACTGTATCTTGGTCAGCAAGGATAATTGTTGTGTATCCTTCTTGAACAGGAGCTTGTTTTACAACAAACGGAGCGATGTTATTGAAATCAACTTTTGTTGATTGTGAAGATGGTTGTTTGTTATCTTCAACACTACATGATACGCCAAGAGCGGCAATACCTAAAAATAAAAATAGCTTTTTCATAAACCTTAATTTTTTCTTTAATTACTAAATAATTATTCTTTTGTTTTTTATTTTTTTATCAAAAAATTCAACACAAAGAATGTGCAAATATAATATTTATTTTTATATAAAGATGTTTTTTCTTAAAAAAAATGTGTTTTTTTCTTAAAAAACGTGTTTTTTTTGATTAATTAATGATTATTTTTTCATCTTCTATACAAATAATCTTTGAACGATATTTGTCTATAATTATGTAATCGTGAGTAGCCATAAGGATGGTAGTATTTAAATCCTTATTAATTTGGAATAATAGTTTTACAATCTCTTCTGAGGTTATTGGATCTAAGTTTCCTGTTGGTTCATCGCAAATAATCAATATTGGATCATTAACAATTGCTCTTGCAATTGCAATTCTTTGCATTTCACCTTCACTTAGATTATAGGGCATAATATCTTTTTTTTCTATCATTCCCACATTTTTAAGTGCTAAGACAACCTTTTGTTCAATTTCTTTTTTATCCTTAATTCCTATACTTTTTAGAACAAAAGCAATATTATCAAATATGTTTCTATCTTTTAATAGTTGAAAATCTTGAAAAACTATACCCATTTTCCTCCTTAGAAGTGGAATATTCCTCTTTTTTAATCCAACAAGTGGTGTAGAACAAACCTCTGCAAAGCCTTCTTCTATGGGAATTTCTGCATATATTGTTTTTAAAAGTGTGCTTTTACCACTACCACTCTTACCTATAATATACACAAATTCTCCTTTTTCAATACTAAGATTTACATCCTTTATACAAACTCTGCCTTGCTCTATTGTGACATTTTCAAAAACAACTATATTACCTTGTTGCAATTTTTCTTCTTCTTTTTCCACCATTACTTATAATAGATTATGATTTATGTCTTACTAAACGCATTTTCTTTATCCTATATTTTGTTATGTATTTTAATGCAAAAATATAGACAAAGAAAAGAATAACCAAAATAGGGATTAGGATATTGTCATTAAAAAATAATGATAGGATTATACATATTAGGGATGTGACTAATGAAAAAGACAGGGTGATTAATGCTGTTGTTTTATGTGTTGCTCCTGTTCTAATAAAATAGTGATGAATATGGCTTTTGTCGGGATACATTGGGCTTCTTCTACGAGAAACTCTATAAGCAAAAACTCTTAAAGTATCAGCCAAAGGAATAAAAAATAGGGAAAAGACGACACCAATTACGCTTTTTATAGGGCAATTATATAATTCAGCATTTTGTTCTAAGCATCCTCCAAAACGTATTGCTGCAATCATTGTTGAAGAAAGAATGATTCCAATTGTTATACTTCCAGTATCTCCCATAAAAATCTTAGAAGGTTCCCAATTAAATATTAAAAAGGCAAACAATGCCCCTATAATTGCTAAACAAATCACTATCCAAAAATAAACACTTCCCCAATTGCTACGAACAGAAAAAGGAACAATAAACAATAGGAATAGGAGTATGGGAATAAAAACAGCAAGAGCCTGTGTTGTTGCTTGCCCATCAATACCATCAATTAGGTTATATGCATTTAGGATGACAATAAAGACAAATAATGTTAGAGCATAGCTTACAAAAGGATTTAATTTATATATCCCCATAAAGCCATAGAGATTATCTATCCTAATATTCATCTCACAAAGAAAAAGAATGACGGCAACCTCTAAGATTAATTTACTGCTGGGTGAAAGACTATTCATATCATCTCTTACTCCTACAAAAACACTACACGCTAAAAGGATTAGGAAAGTAATTTCAAAATAGAAGGATTCTATCTTAGAAGTAAAAAAAACGGAGATTAGTGCAACGGCAAAGCCTATAAATATGACTATTCCTCCAAGATTTACCTTTTCACCTTTGTGAATTTTCCTTCCACCACAGCGATCCAATACATTATGTTTTTTCATCAAAGAGATAAAAGTAGGCATAATAAGAATCACTACTAAGAAAGAGACAACGAAAGACTGCAAAAACGACATAAATTCCATAAAATAAAAAGACGAATTAGAACAACTAACTTTTATAAGTGCAAATTTATAAAAAAATGCATACAGTCCTTTTATTTTTTGTAAAAATTAATGTAATTGTAACAATTATTTCCTAAATTAAATAGTAAATCAATACAAGAAAGATTCTTAAAAAATGGAAGTTTATCATCAAAACACTGAATATATTCTTCATTATTGTTGTCTTTATCCTCAATTATTGAAGGTTTTTCCTTAGAAAAATAGTTTCTAAAATCAATTTTTGCATCAATAATTTCAAAATTTGTGGTGGGAATAAGGCTTGTTTTTATGTTAAACTTCTTAAAAAAATACAATATTATATAAAAATTCATATCAAAAAGCGAAGAATATTTTTTTGTAAAGAAGTTTTCTATATCATCTTTGTAAAATTCAAAGTAAGGACTCTTACCATAAGCAGAATAAATACTTCTCCAAGCCCTCTTATTCCATTTTTCATCATAGAAAATCTTAGTTTCCTCCATAGAAGTCTTCTTCTCTTTTTGCTTTATTATAGGAACATTTATAAGTAAAGGACCACTTGCAGAAAGGATATAGCACCTATTGCGAAAGGTTTGCTTAATAAAGTGCTCTTTTTTCTCTAAATAAACACAAGGAAATCTACTTATTTGATGAAAATAACTAATGTTTGGAAAGAAAAATGCAGGAAAAATAGGAAAGGAGTTATTCTCCGAATATGACCGAAGAGAGCTTTTCATCATTAAAATAAAAATCTACATTATATTCATGGAAGGAAACCCTCTTCTCTTGCCAAGCCTCCTCTTCCTCTTCAAAGGAAAGGATATTGTTTTTCTTCATAAGGAGTATGATTTTTTCAGGAGAAAGATTGAAAATTTTCTCATTAAAAAGAGTTGATTCCTCATTATAAAGATCAATACAGCTCAACTTACCCAAAGAATCATTATTAAAAAACAATCTAAATCCTAAATTGTCATAATGAAAAATTGTAGTTGGCATCTCCATATCTTCACCAATAGATTCAATTTCCGTAGGTGAGCCAATAATAGAGACAATTTCATCCATATTTTTGTGGAATGCAATCTCTCCAATTCCTTTTCTTAACTCTATTTCCAAGTTCATAATATTGTATATTTAAGAATTTGCAATATTAAATATAAATTTTGTACTACACAAATATATTTATGAATATATATTTTTTAAGAAATATATTATTTTTGTTAAAATTTATTTCATTGAAAACAAATGGTGTAAAAAAATAGTTGCTAAAAATAATAGTAATTCTTTGGTAGAAATTAAAAATTATGTACCTTTGCAACCGCAAAACAAAAAGGACTAAGTAGCTCAGTCGGTAGAGCACATCCCTTTTAAGGATGGGGTCCTGGGTTCGAATCCCAGCTTAGTCACAAATAATACTTTTTTTTACGCCATCGTTTCTTAATAGTGCGGTGGCGTTTTTTTGACCCGCAACGGGCTTTTATTCGTCCTTGCGGAAGTCTGGAATTATATTTACAAGTTTATAAAGTCTGGTATTTAGCTTTTAGTTATCCTTGCGGAAAGTCGGCAACCGACTTTTATTCGTCCTAACGGAAGTATGGAATTACATTTACAGATTTATAGTTAGGCTTATTGGGCAGTGGTCTGAGTGAAAGACATCCATTAATATTGAAGCGTCTTTTATATTTTCTTTCATATTATCCGTTACCATAGAGTAGTCTATTCTCCATCCACGATTGTTTTTCCTCGCATTAAAACGATAACTCCACCAAGAATACATATCTTTCTTTTGAGGATATATATAACGAAAACTATCTATATAGCCACTTTTAATAAAAGAATCTATCCACTGTCTTTCCTCTGGAAGGAATCCTGAATTGTTTTTGTTGCCCTTAGGATCAAAAATATCTATCTCTTGATGACAAATATTATAATCTCCACATATTATTAATTTACTCCTCGTTTTGGATAACTCTTCAATAAATTTCTGGAAATCTTCCAACCATTGCATCTTAAAAGCCTGACGTTCCTCACCAGAGGTTCCAGAAGGATGATATACACTTATTATAGATTTATCTCCAAAGTCTGCTCTTATCATCCTACCTTCATTATCATACTTTTCAATACCCATACCATAAACAACATTATCGGGCTTTTGTTTTGAAAATATTGCAACACCACTATAACCCTTCTTTTTAGCAGAAAAATAATAACAATTATATCCAATTGCATTTAGTTCCTCTGTTGGCATTTGATCTTCTTGTGCCTTTGTTTCCTGAATACATATAACATCAGGACTTTCTTGTTGTAGCCAAGAGATAAATCCTTTTTTAACAGCAGCTCTTATACCATTTACATTATAGGATATAATTTTCATATTCTTATTTTTTTTGTTGTAAATATAAATTATAGCTTATATAAATAAAGAAATGCTTTACTATTTCTTATTTTATGGGGTGATTCTTATTAAATATCTTTAATCTTTCTTCAAAGACATCTATCATTTCCATAGGAACTAAGGATACACAAGCTCTTGCACCTTCTTCTTTTGAGCCTGTTATATCTAAACATATAGCACTTATTCCATAATAGACCAATTCATCCAACATTTCTTTTCCACTCATTGTGGGATAAGAAAAAGTAAAATAGAAACCATCTGCTATATCAACATCCATATCCTTATCATAAACAATATTGAAACCATTCTCTGTTAAAGCCTTCTTCATTCTATGAGCCTTTTCTCTATAAATTAGAAGATCATCTCTAAAATTGAAAGTTCCATTATTGCAAGCATGGAATATAGCACTAAGAGCATATTGAGGAGAGTGAGCAGTTCCAGAGGTAAGAGCATAAAGAGCACCAAAGATTAATGATTTTCCAAATGATTTTTGAGAGAAAAACTTATTTAAGTTTTCAGATTCATAGTTAAAAAGTTCCTTACTTATAACCATAACAGCTATTCTTTCTCCTGCATAAGAGAAAGCCTTAGATGCCGAAAGAAGTAATACAAACTTTTTTGCCCAATGTCCAACAGAAGGTTGGTAGGGTGCAACTCCGGGTTGAGAATAATCCTTTCTAAAATCCATTCCAAAATATGCCAAGTCCTCAATAACTGTTACATCATACTTGTTGGCAACCTCTCCAATTATTTCCAATTCCATATCATTAAAGCAAAACCAAGCAGGATTATTTGGTGAAGAATATATCAAACAAGCAAAGTCTCCGCTTTTTAAATACGATTCCAACTTATCTTTTAGCTTTTCTCCTCTGAAATTATAAACATCAAAATGCTCTGTTTCTATTCCCAACACCTTGCATTGAAGTTTTTGTACAGGAAATCCCGGGTCAATAAACAATACCTTTTGTTTGTTAGGGTTCATTTTTGTTATTGTTAGAAAACTTGCAAAGCCTCCTTGCATTGAACCAACTGTTGGAACACAGCAATTATCATCAATATCCAAATTAATGAAATTCTTAACAAACTTAGCTGTCTCTTTTTTCAACTCCTCTGTTCCATAAATGTCAGGATAAATAGAGGCTACTCCATCTTTTAGTGCTTTTATCTGTGCATCTAACCCTATGGAAGTTGCTCCCATACCGGGAATACCCATCTCCATTCTAACAAATTTTTCATTTGTTTTCTCTTCTATATCATCTATTATCTTCTTTACTTCTCTTATAGATGCACTTCCAACAGATGGAATATTGTTTCTTTTTAATACATCTTCTACAAATGTTCTTTCAAATGGTATGTTTTGCATAAATTTTTTTTGTGTCGGCAACCGACCTTTATTTTTCCTAACGGACCGCCAAGCGGCTTTTATTTGTCCTAACGGAAATCTGGTTCTAAATTATTAAATCTTTATTTTAATTTATTAAATCTTCGTTTTAATTTACTAAATCTTCGTTTTAAATATTTCTAATAACTATTTTTTTTGTCAAATATTTAATAAGAAAAAAATTATTTTATGTTTTGATATGAGGAATTGGAGTTTTTAGATGTTGAACTTTGGTTTTGAGTAGCTCTTATTTGCTCGTATTTATTGGTATTTGCAGGATTTATTTCGCACATAATAGCAATTACTTTTTCTTGTTCTGTTTGTGGAGCACCCTTAAATATTTGTACAATTTCATCACTCTTTGCATCAATGAACTGTTGGACACAAACAAGTAGGGATTTTTCTCTATTAACTTTTTGTAGTGCTTCTATTGCATAAAAGATATTATTACGTGCCTCTGCTTGATTATCACCTGCCATTTGGTCTAAGCCCAAGAAGTGATAGTTATACCAAACCTGATGCATTGCTCTATAAGCAGCATTGTTGTAGTTTTCACTCATCCAATACTTATTTTTATTATTCTCGTATGACTTCCAACCTTTCTGTGCTGACTTTTGTGCTGCACTAACTATGTTTTGGCATATTTGGAAGTAGGGGACACCACCACTTGGTGAGAAACTATCGGCATCTATTGCTAAGAAATAATATAGGTAAAAAGCAATTGTGGAAGTAAGATTATTATAATAGGTATTGACATCAAACTCTAAGGACATACCTTCTTGATATTGGAAGAAGAAATCCTGTTCTTGTGTGTTTAACATAGTTGTTGTGTAGGATGAATTATAAACAGGACGCCTCAATTGAATGCTTAAATCACTTTTAAAGTCTTCCTGAGAAGGGTGATCCTTAACATTAATGATTATTGAACCTTCTATTTTCTCCTCTGTCTTATATGTAAAGTTAGTCCATTTGCGATTATTTACAAAATCATTTAAGGCAGTTTGTATGTTTTCATATAGTTTCCTATCCGTTCCTTGTATGGTAGTAGAAACACTTACCTGTACTTTAAATTCCTGAGAAAAGATATTTCCAATAACAAAAAATAAAAACACAAAAAGCAAAACACCCTTTTTCATATTCCACAACTATTGTTTAGAAAATAAAGAAATAAGTTTATTAGTTATATCCTTTGCAACTTCCATCTTGCTTTTCAAAGGAAAAGTCTCAATAGAAAGATCCTTATTTATAATTGTCACCTTATTAGTATCCACAAAAAAACCTGCACCTTTATCATTTAATGAATTAAGAACGATAAAGTCAAGGTTTTTATTTTTTAGTTTTGATTTTGCATTCTCAATTTCATTATCCGTTTCAAGAGCAAAGCCAACTAATATTTGATTCTCCTTCTTTATTTCTCCCAAATGTTTTAATATATCCTTTGTTGGAACAAGAGTAATCGTTAGTTCTTTATCCGATTTTTTTATCTTGTTTTCATATATTGTCAAGGGCTTATAGTCGCAAGGAGCAGCACTAAGAATAGCTGCATTGGATTGTGGGAAATATTCCATTGTCTTTTCATACATTTGCTCTGTTGAGACAACATTATGAAGTTCTATGTTTTTATGTATAGGCTCTAAGAAGGTTTTCCCCGATATTAATATAACTTTTGCTCCTAATTGAGCTAAGTTTTCTGCAAGAGAAAATCCCATTTTCCCTGATGAATTGTTGGATATATACCTTACTGCATCAATTTTTTCTTGTGTTGAAGATGCAGTTATTAGTATTGTCTTATCTTTTAAAGGTAGTGAAGAATTATAATAGTTTTCTATTATTTGAACAATATTTTTTGTCTCTTCCATTCTTCCTTGTCCAATAGTTCCACAGGCTAATTCTCCACTTTGAGGAGAAATTATCTTAACACCTCTTTGTTTTAATGTATTTATATTGTTTTGTACTGCTATATTTGAATACATCATATCGTTCATTGCAGGAGCAAGGAATATATCCTTATTAAATGCCAAAAGAGAAGTTGATAAACAATCATCAGCTATACCACAGGCAAACTTACCAATAATATTTGCCGTTGCAGGAGCTACAATAAACAAATCAGCCCATAAAGAAAGGGATATATGTTCTGTTGTAAAAGTTTCACTTTTTGAGAACATATCGGAATAAACTTCATTTTGTGAAAGTGTTTTTAGAGTTGTTAGAGTAACAAACTCTAAGGCATTTTTTGTGACAACTATCCTTACATTGCAACCCTTCTTTATAAGCTCTCTTATTAGTAAAGGAGTTTTATAAGAGGCAATACCACCACTTATTCCTATAAGGACGTTCTTATTAAGTAACATTATATATTACTTATTCTTTTTCCTATCTTGATTATGTAGCATTTCAACAATTGCTTCGTTCTTTATGCCTTTTCCATTTGCATCATTACGATAAACCAATTGTCCTTCTAAGTATTCATTTATTGCAATCAAAGTGGATTTAGGTAATTGTTCATAGAAGCGAGCAAGCTCAATTTGTTCTCTATTTTCAAAAACTTCTTCCAAGTTGTCGCTTGGGTTGGTATATTCTTCAACTTTTTGATGAAACTCATGCTTTAAATCTTGCGAAATTTGATTAGAACGCTTAGAAAGCATAGAGATAGTTTCATAAATATTATCTGTTAAAGCATTAAAATCACCAATATTTCTGGTTTGTGTTGTTTTGTCTGCCTTTGTTCTTTTATAATCCATATATATTAATTATTTATATTCTTTAAACAATAGTCGTTTATCTTCTTTAATTCTTTCAATTTTGGACTTTCAGGATATAGTGCTTCAAATTTTTGATAATCCTTCACAACATCCTTAAAACGTTCCTCTCTTTTTTCTGCAATACTATTTTCAGCATAGCGATACCCTGAAATAATAATGTAGTACATAGCATCTTCTCTATATTTTGCATCAGGATATTCAACAAGGAAATTTCTTAATGCAAATTGTGCCGATTGATAATTCTCAGTTTTATAGTAGTTATATGCTATTTCATAATCCTTATCTATAAGTTTGGAACGTAATTTGTCCATAAGAGCATTTACCGTATCAACCCTTGTTGATTGCGGATATTTATTTAAATACATTTGAAATTGAGCTAAGGATTCCTTTGTTGTGGTTTGGTCTAATGAATATTTAGGAGATTCTAAATACTTACAATAAGCCGATTGAAATAATGCCTCTTCTGCATCTTTTGAATAAGGAAACCAACGAACAAAGTTTTCAAATTGATAGCCCGCAGAAGTATAATCTTTTGAGCCTAACAAACTTTTAGCATAATATAAATTGACACTCTCTGCCTTATCTCTTCCTCTATAAAATAGAAGTAAGTTTTCAAAAAGTTGCGTTGCATGATAATAATTCTTATCATTATATGCCTTTACTGCTGCTTCATATTTGGCATCATTATCTGCACTTTTTAATAATTTCTTATGTCTATAACTGCTGCAAGATGTTATAAACAAACAAAGTAATACTATAAGTGTTGTGAAAAATATTCTTTTCATAAGGTGCAAAGATAAACATTTTTTTGCAAATAACTAAATCTTCGTATATTTGCCGCAAAGGAAAACAAAAAAATATATGCAATTAATAACACTAACTTCCGATTGGGGTTATGCAGATCAATATGTAGGTATGGTTAAGGCTAAACTATACTCTTTGATAGAGGATGCTATGGTTATTGACATCACTCACGATGTGGATAAGTATAATATATCACAGGGAGCTTTCATTGTTAGGAATGCTTGTTTGAATTTTCCACCAAAGACCATACATATAATTGATATAAATTGTACAGAAAGCGAAAAAAACAAGTATCAACACGTTGTTATTAAATATAAAGAACAATATTTTATATGCACCGATAATGGGATTTGTGGTCTAATTTTTAAAAATGTTTTATCCGAAGTTGAGTGTGTTGGAATTACTAATGTCCCTCAGGATTCTTCCTATTTTACTTTCTCTGCTTTAGATCTTTTTTGTAGGGTTGCACAATATATAAGTCAAGGTGTTGATATTTATGAAATGGGTTTTAGGATGGAAAGTCTTATAAAACTAAATGAATTTTCCTTTACAAAGAGTGGTGACTACCTTAATTGTAGTGTGTTTTATGTTGATAGTTATGGTAATGCTTTTTTAAATATCACAATAGAAGAATTTGAAGAGGTATTAAAAGGACGTAATTTTGAATTAAAGAGAAGTGAAACAAAAATTACTAAGATTTCAAAATCCTACGATGAAGTTCCAGAAGGGATGCCATTAATTACTGTTGCAAGTGGGGGAGAAATACAAATTGCAATAAATAGAGCAAGTGCCTCCGATCTTTTAGGTTTGCAAAAAGGAAGTCAAGTTACATTTGAAATAACTAACTAAT
>JAISIA010000007.1 GCA_031262295.1 Bacteroidales bacterium
CCGAAACTCCCCAAATTGGAAAACGCCATTTGCATTTGTCAAAATAATTTTATATCTTTGCCGAAACAAAGTTTCCTTTAAGGGCAATAAAGTCTTAATTCTCCCAATACTTATTTTTATTTTTAATATCAAGATAATAGCTTAATTATTAGCTTATTATCTTTAAATAAATCTTCGTTTTAGAAAATTATTTCTTCGTTTTAGCAAAATAAAACGCTGTTTTATTTAAATATTTCTTCGTTTTTTTCTGAAAAAATAAGGATTTTGTTTTTAAAATTAAATTTTTGGAAAATTATATTAAAATTTGCTTGGATTATATTGAGGATTAATAAATTAAAAAATTGAAAAAATTTTAACAAATTTTGGAGTTGAGAAAGTTGAAAAAATGAAGAAATGTTAAAAATTCTTGAAATTTTGTGTTTTTTACAAGGCTTAAATGTTAAAATTTGGGGATTTTGCGGGGAAATTTTGTTAATTTTTTTTCTGAAAAAATAAGATTTAAATCTTTGTTTTTGTGGAATTGATTGTTAATTATTGCCTTCCTTATGCCAAGCGGTATTTATTTATAGAACACGTTTTATTGATGAAAGGATGTGGGTTTGTTTTTCCTTATTTTGAAATATGCCTTTTTCATTTATATAATCTATTCTTACCTGTCCAGAAGAATGTATTATTTTATTTTCTCCCATATAAATTCCAACATGTATTATTTTTTTATCCTCATTTTCAAAGAAACACAAATCCCCTTTTGCGGCATAATCTATTGAATTGATTGTTTCCCCTTGCAATGCCTGATCTTTTGCATCTCTTAATAGGGTAATGCCAACTTGTTTGAAACATATCTGAGTAAAACCTGAACAATCTATTCCAAAAATACTTTTTCCACCCCAAAGATATGGAGTAGAAAGATATTTTATTGCAATAGCCATAAGAGAAATTGCTCCTGATTTTGCTGTTAATTGCAAAGAGGCAGGAGATATTTCAAAAAGAATATTATTTAATTGAAATTTCTGATTTATAATTTGACTACCAAAGTATATGGGATATATTATTTTCTCTTTTGTTTTCAAGTTGGTTTGAAAAATATATGCAATAGCATCCTTTGTAAATAACTTTGAAGAGGAGTTATACCAAACATATTCTTCTTCTTTTATTAGGATTACCTGTTTTTTTTCTACCCATCCTATATATTTATCCTCGTAATTTTCTATCAAAAACCAACTATCCCTTTCATCCAATATTGAAAAAACATCTCCAAAAAGAAGTTGTGATACCATTTCGCTGCTATGAGAAAAATCCCTTCTTATAGGAACTATGGCTAAATTGCAAAATCCATGTTTCATCGGTTAAATTCTTTTGGTTTCTATTGCGAAAATAATTTTTTCTATCATCCTATCCTCACTATTATTCTTTGGATCAAATTTTGTTCTTAGGTTATATCCGAATAATTTCCCCAAAGATTGATAGAAAAATGCACGAAAACTACCTCTTAATTCTTTAACTAAGGTATAGGAATCGCTACCTGTTTGACGATCTATTAGTCTAATTAGGACCTTTCCTTGACTAAAAGAAAGTCTTTTTAGGCTTTTGGAAAATTTCATATTAATTTCATCCTCTGCTTGCTTCATTAGTTTTTTCTTTTGTTTATCTGTCTTACCAATTAAAGCATAAGAATAGGAATCCAATAGCTTTCCTGCTTCTTTGGCATAAGGATAAGTTTTCTTTACATTCCTAATTAGTTTGGCGTATTTTATTTTTTCTTGCTCTGTTAGTGGAGATACATATCCCATAATCTCCACTCCCTTTAAGTATCCTATTGGAATGGTGTCTCCATTTATTATTGTTGCAAAACGAATTAATCTGTCTTTTTGAGAAAAACCAATAAAAGGCAGAAGAAAAAAGAATGTTATTATTATTAAATGTATTTTTTTCATAATTAAATCCTTTATATGATAAATAAGGATTTACAATTATTGTGCCAAAAACTTATCTTCAACAAGTTTTTTTGTTATTACAATTTCTTTTTTATTGCTTTGAGGGTATTCATACATTATATCGTTCATTACCTCTTCTAATAATCCTCTTAGACCTCTTGCTCCCAATTCATATTCTATTGCTCTTTGAACAAAAACATCTAAAGCCTCATCTGTAAAACTTAGTTTAATGCCATCCATTTCAAAAAGCTTTATATATTGTTTTACTATTGCATTCTTAGGAAGGGTAAGTATGTTTTTAAGAGCATCTTTATCTAAGGGATCTAAATGAGTTAGTATAGGGAAACGTCCAACCAATTCAGGTATTAATCCAAACTTTTTTATATCCTGAGGCTTTACATATTTTATTATATTATCTCTATCTATATTGTTTCTTTGCACCGCCTGGCCATAACCAATTGCATTGGATTTTAAACGTGAAGATATTATCCTATCTATATTATTGAAAGCACCTGCTGCAATAAAGAGAATATTTTTTGTATCCACAGCTATTAGTTTTTGTTCTGGATGTTTCCTTCCTCCTTGTGGAGGGACTTGAACTATGCTTCCTTCTAATAGTTTTAGTAGTGCTTGTTGAACACCTTCACCACTTACATCACGAGTTATTGAAGGGCTGTCACTCTTTCTTGCAATTTTGTCTATTTCATCAATAAAAACTATTCCTCTTTCTGCTTTTCTAACATCGTAGTCTGAGGCTTGAAGCAATCGAGTAAGGATTGTTTCAACGTCTTCTCCAACATATCCTGCCTCAGTTAGAACTGTTGCATCTGCTATTGCAAAAGGAACGTTTAACATTCTTGCTATTGTACGAGCCAAAAGAGTTTTTCCAGTTCCCGTTTGACCAATTATGATTATATTAGATTTATCTATTTCTACCTCGTCTTTATTATTCTTATTTTTTGAAAAATAATTCAATCTTTTATAATGATTATATACTGCAACAGAAAGTATTTTTTTTGCCTTATCTTGTCCAATTACATATTGATCTAAGTATTCCTTTATTTGTTTTGGAGTTTTTAATTCCAAATCTTCTATAAATTTATCTTCATTTATTTTCTTTACCTTTTCAGACCATTCATGTAGTTTGTCAATACATTCATTACATATATTTACTTGATAGGATTGAAAAATAAATTCAACTTCGTTTTCTGTTTTTCCACAAATTGAACAATGTAGTTTCTGTTTTGTCATGTTTTTTTTATTAGTTTTTATGTATTATTTTTTAAATTTCCTTACCTATTTTATGTCCTTTCAAAGAGTAGAATGCAATAAATAAATAACAAGGAATAAGTATTAAATATGGGATATGTCTATTATCAATTGCCGTTGCCCACCATCCATATATTAATGGTAGGATTGCTCCTCCTGCAATAGCCATAATTAGAAGTGCAGAAGCAACAGCGGTATGCGAACCTAACTTTTCAATAGCCAAAGGCCAAATTCCCGGCCACATCATAGCGTGAGCAAAACTTAAAAGAATAATAAATACAACCGAAGTTATGCCTGAAAAACTTAGAGCAAGGATTGAAAATATTATACCCAAAATTGCAGATATTGTTAAGGCAATACTTTGACTTATATACTTTGGAACAAGAACAATTCCTAATAGATAGCCAAAGGTTAGGGCAATTAAACTAAAAGAAGGCAACTTTGTAGCAATATCACTTTCTATGTTTTGACTTATTGAATAAAGACTTAAAGTGTCAATTGCAATAACCTCAACTCCCACATATAAAAACAAAGTTATAACTCCAAGCCATAGATATGGGAAATTAAATATTGTTTTCTTGTTTTCTTTTTCTTTGTTTATGCTCTCCTCATTTTTTATTTCTGGTAATTTGGCAAGCAAAACCATAAAGGCAAGAAGAATTAAACCAGCTGCAATTCCAATATATGGAGGTATTATTCTTTGGGTTAGAAGTGTTAATTCCATTTCTTTTTCATAGCCACTTAATTTTAGAATTTCTTTACTTATTGTTTCCATATCGGAAAACAAAACATTTGAAAGCCACAAAATGCCTACAATTCCTGCAATTTTATTAAACAAGCCCATTATACTCATTCTCTTTGCCGCAGATTCAATAGGTCCTAATATAGTTACATAAGGATTAACGGCAGTTTGCAAAAGAGCTAACCCTGTTCCTTGAAGAAAAAGCCCTAAAAGAAATATCCTATAATCTCTAAGATTTGCCGCAGGAATAAATATTATTGAACCCAATGCCATAATCAAAAGTCCAAAAGCCATACCCCTTGCAAAACCTGTTTTCTTTAAAAGATAGGAAGAAGGTAATGCCATAACAAAATATGACATATAGAATGCAAATGTAACAAGGTAGGATTGCGAATCATTTAATTGACATGCCTCTCTAAGAAATGGTATAAGGACACTATTTAGCCAAGTTATGAAACCAAATATAAAATATAATACACCAATTATTGATAAACTAAAAACAAGTTTTTTATTATTCTGAGTCATAATTTATGTTTTATTTTTCTTAACAATACTCTAAGCAAATAACTATTTACCCCTTCCTTGTGCAATTATAATAAATGTATATAGAAGAATTTTTATATCGGTTGCAACAGAAAGATTTTCTATATAAAGAAGGTCATATTTCAAACGCTCAACCATCTCATCCACATTTTCAGCATATCCAAATTTAACCTGCCCCCAAGAAGTTATTCCCGGCTTAACCTTCCTCAATAACATATATTCAGGAGCACGTTTTACTATTTGGTCAATGAAATATTGTCTTTCTGGACGAGGTCCAACCAAAGACATAGTTCCTATTAGTACATTATAGAATTGTGGAATTTCATCCAAACGAACCTTTCTCATAAATTTGCCAAAAGGAGTTATCCTACTATCGCTATCAGAAGAAAGCATAGGCAAGCCATCCTTCTCTGCATTTACATACATTGAACGAAACTTGTGCATATTAAAAGCCTTACCCCTATATCCTATCCTTTCCTGAGAATAGAATATTGGTCCCTTTGAAGTACATTTTATAATGATGGCAGTTATTAAATAAACAGGAGCAAGGATTATCATAGCCAAAATAGAAAAAACTATATCCATTAAACGCTTTATTACCTTTTGCCAATTATCTAAAACTTCATTTGAAACTAATACTAATGGAGTTTGAAATATTGAAGAAATCTTTACCCTTCCTAAAAGTATATCTTTGGTTTGTGCTGATATTTTTATAAGGACATTATTATTTGTTTCAATATCTGTTATTATACTATGCAGGTCATCTTCATATTGAGTATCTAAGGCAATAATAATTTCTTCCACCTTATTATTCTGAATTATTCTATCTATATCTTTATAATCTCCCATAGAAGGTAGGAACTCTGATAAGCCGTTTTGGGTATTTCCATAATTGACATAGCCAATTATTTTATTACCTGAGGAGATTTCTTGGTTTTCTATATCATTGTATAGCTTTAATGCGGTTGGATTATTACCTATTATAATTGTTGGAAAACCTATTATCTTTTTGTGAATCTTCCTTGCAGCTATAGTTGTTATTACTAAACGAGGAATATATGTTAGACTGAAATGTGTAATAAAAAGAATGAAAAAAGAGAAGTAATAGTTCTTATATGATTGTATTTGATCGTCCAATAGGAATGCAAAAAATAGTATAATAACTCCAAATATGCTTATAAAAAATGTTTGACTTAATTCTTTTAGTCTTGATTTCCTATACGGATCTGTATATGTTCCTTGACAAAAATATAAGAATACCCAAAAAAGAGGAATAAATACTAAACCCTTATATAAATTGGTATCAACAAAAACAAGATTTATATCCTTAAATTCTCCTACATCAATGCTTATTTTTCTAAAAACAAAAAACAAACTCCACGCAAAAATTGAGGATATTACATCAGAAACTATGTATTTTATGCTTTGAGCATTTTTATTCATTACAAAGAAAGACTTAGAAAATATTTTATTTAATTCAATTAATTATTGGGTCTGTGAATAACCTTTATATTGTCAATATAAACCCAACCATTGTCAATATTATTGGGATTTTGAGGATAGAAATAAACTTTAAAATTGTTTGGATAGCCCATTTGTTGCCAAACTTTCCCTAATACAATATATACTTTTTGCCATCCCTTATCCTTATTTGCATATAAAGTCATAGCATTTATATATTGCACAGCAGAGGATGAAGAATATCTTCCCGATAATCCAACACCAAAAGGAACATTACACCAATAATCCATCTCTAAAATCAAAGATGAATAGTTGTTAGAGTATATAGAGTCGGAGATTATCCTATATGTACTTTGATCTTTCCCTATATACATGGCTCCACAATAAGAACCATAAGCAACAGTATCTAAATTATTACATTTTACAATAAGGTTACTATCGCTTGATACATTATCTGTGGTGAAATTTAAGTAGGGATTTTCAAACAATTCTGTTAAGGCAAACACTGTTATATCGTCTCTATACCTTATATCTATTGTATCTATCTCTATTGTTTTTCCTTCAACCAAATCATAATCTTGAGATAAATAGGTATAAAAAGGATATTCTGTCCTTGTCATAGCAATACCATTTAGTTTTACACCAGGACGGACATCTATCTTATGTTTTCCTCTTTCTAAGATTGGCACATTTGCAGGCAAAGTATATGTTCCAATATACTCATTATCCACATAAATCCACGCATCCGATATTTCTGCACTTTGAAATCCATCAACAGAACTTTCATTTATTGCAGGATTTTCTACCAAAGAAAAACCCTTCACGTATATAAAAGAAGGAGTTTGTTGATCTCCTACAAATTCATTACAACCAACAAAACTAAAAATCACAAATACTAAAAAGGTCAATAAAAAAACCTTATTTCCTAAATGTAGAACCTTTCTCATAATAAAAAGATTATTTAAAGATAAATGCTATAAGCCTTTTTTCATCTTAATAAAGGCATAAAAACAATAGGCAAAGGTATAGTTTTTTTATGAATTATTCTTTCTCTTATATAAGTTCTTTGTATTTTCGCAGTCAAAAATACAATTCATGATTATTGACACTTATAAGCACAAAGGATTAAGGCGTAATTTAGTATCTATTCTTAAAGAAAAGGGAATAACAGATAAAGAGGTATTGAATGCAATTAATGTTGTTCCTCGTCATATCTTTTTAGAATCATCCGTTTTGGATAGTATGGCATACGAAGATAAGGCTCTACCAATAGGAAATAAGCAAACCATTTCACAGCCTTCAACAGTTGCATTCCAGACTCAGCTATTAGATATTCATCCAAATGAGAAAATACTTGAAGTTGGAACAGGTTCAGGTTATCAAAGTGCGATTCTATGCCAAATGAAAGCAAGAGTTTTTACAATAGAAAGACACAAAAATCTTCACCTTAGAGCAAAGGCTATATTAGAATCACAAAAATATCCAGTGAAATGTTTTTTCGGAGACGGATATAAAGGAATTGATATTTACGCTCCTTTTGATAAAATAATAATAACTTGTGGTGCAAGCAGCATTCCAAATGAATTAATAAACCAATTAAAGGTTGGAGGTTTAATGGTAGTACCTTTGGGAGAGGAAACACAAACTATGTTTCGCATAACAAAAAAATCAGAGACAGAATTAATAAAAGAAGAGTTTGGAGACTTTAAATTTGTCCCTATGTTAAAGGATAGAGTAGGATAATTATTCTTTTAAAAAGTATTATTATGAGTGATATTACAACATTAGCAAAACAAACTGCAATATATGGAATACCCACAATTGTAGGACGCTTTCTAAACTATTTCCTTGTCCCATTATACACCTATAATATAGCAACCCAAAATTATGGAATAGTAAGTGAGTTGTATGCTTATATAGCTTTCTTAATGGTTATCCTAACTTATGGAATGGAGACTGCTTTTTTCCGTTATTGGCAAACAGAAAACAATAAGCAAATTGTTTATAATACGGCTCTATTATCCTTAATTGTATCAACTTCATTATTCATAATTATAACTTTTTTATTTATAAATCCCATTTCATCCTTATTGGAATATGAAAATCATAAGAATTACATAGTTCTTTTCCTATTAATCCTTGCATTGGATGCTCTTCGTGCTATCCCTTATGCCCTATTAAGACAATTGCAAAAGGCAAAACGTTTTGCCTTTATAAAAACTATGGACATCTTTTCAAACATTGCTTTTAATCTTTTTTTCATTTTACTTTGTCCAATTTTATATAAAAATCAAAATATTCTTTTTTCTTGGTTTAACCCTAATGATTTAGTTTTATATATCTTTGTTTCTAATCTATTGGCTTCACTTATTGCCTGTCTTTTATTATTACCCGAATTCTTAAAATTTAGGTATAACGTTAGTTTTTCCTTATTAAAGAAAATGCTAATTTATGGTTTTCCTGTTATGATTGGAGGTTTGGCAGGAATGATTAATGAAACCTTTGACCGCATAGCCTTAAAACATATCATAAGTGTTCCAAGCAATATAACAGATGCAAAAGATGTGATGGATTATAAGATGAGTCAATTGGGAATTTACGGAGCTTGCTACAAACTTTCAATAATTATAAGTTTGTTTATACAGGCTTTTAAGTTTGCAGCAGAGCCTTTCTTCTTTTCAAAGATGAAAAAGGAGGATGCAAAGAAGACCTATTCCAATGTTATGACCTTTTTTGTAATGTTTCTCTCATTAGTTTTTCTTGGAGTTATGGGATATATGGATATATTCAAATATTTTATTGGTCAAGATTATAGAATAGGACTAAAAGTTGTGCCAATACTTTTGGGAGCAAATATTTTCTTGGGCATATATTATAACCTTAGTATATGGTATAAAGTGACAGATAAGACAAAATTTGGAGCTATTATTTCAATAATTGGAGCTGTAATAACACTTACACTAAATTACGTTTTAATTCCAATATTTGGTTATATGGGTGCAGGATGGACAACATTTATATGCTATTTTTCAATTGCAATTATATGCTATTTCTTGGGACAAAAGTTCTATAAAATAAATTATAACATAAAACACATCATCATTTATATGTTTTCTGCACTTATATTATTTATAATAATGTATAATGTCAAAATTAATAATAGCATATTATCAATTTTATTCAACACAATATTAATTCTCATTTTTATAATAGAGGCATACTTTCTTGATATAAGAAAATTAATAATCCAAAAGAAATAATTCCTTTTTTTGTCGGCAACCGACCCGCAACGGGCATTTAGTTATCCTTACGGAAATAAAGAATATTACATTTATATATTAATAATTTTATAAAAATAAAACGCTGTTTTAATTTACTAAAACGAAGAAATAATTTATTAAAACGAAGAAATAATTTTCTAAAACGCTGTTTTAATTTACTCAATCTTCGTTTGTCGGCAACCGACCTTTATTTTCCCTGCGGAAGTAAAGAATATTACATTTATACATTAATAATTTCATAAAAATAAAATTTTGTCTTTTATTTTAAAATAACGTTTTTTTATTTCCAAATTTTTAATTTTTTTAGGCTAAAACAAGATATTTTTTAACAAAAAATTGATTTTTTTCAATAAAAAATACATTTTTTCTTGGCATTAATAAATTTTAGTACTAATTTTGCAACCTTAAACGACAGAAAATCGTAAAGAAAAACCAAAAAAAGAAAAATTTTAACAATTAAAACGATATTATGAACAACGTATTTAAAAAATTAGTGTTTTTATTTGCAATTGTGGTACTATCTGTTTCTTGTATGCAAACTGATGATTTAGATAGTCCAAAATTGGATTTAAAAAATCTTGAACCATTTTCAGCAAAGAATGCTCCTATAAAAGAGGGTTATCAAACCATAATTTCAGTTGATGGAAAGCAAATCCTTTCAACAAACATTGAAATGGTTTATCTTTCTCCTAAAAATTCACAAGAAAATATAGAATATATTCCACAAGCAAAAGATGTTATTTACGGAGGAAGCTATGATCATCAATTTTTGGCTTGCTTTGAAGATACAAGAAGTGGAGATAATGACTATAATGACTTCATAGTTTATATTACACAAGACTTAAACATAACAAAAAATGCCCAAGACAAAAATTTAAACGATGTTGAAGGCTATATATATTTCCAACCTATCGCTTATGGAGCATCACAAAAGCTTCAATTTGGTGCAATCTATGGTATAAACAACACTCAAACAGGTTTAAGAAGAGATTTAACAGATACCCTAATTGCAACAAATGTTAGAGGAGAAATGTTTTATGGAGAACCTGATGGGCATCCTTATATAAATACTCAAGAAGAAGTTTTCCAAACAAATTCTACTAATAACATAAAAAGAATTTATATAAACAAGCAAGGACTTGCTAAAAACACAGAATTTATCTTTATAAATCCATATATAATTAATCAAGGCGTTAAAGATAGTGAAGGAAATTTTTCACAATCTGAACAATTATTCGTTGCAATTAACGTTGATGCTTCTATGGATTACACTCAATTTGTTGGACAAAGCGGTTATCCATTAGGAATAGCAAGTAAGAATAAAATAGCTTGGGCAAAGGAAAAGAAGGATATAGCAAGTATTTATAGTGGATTTAACAATTGGGTTATAGGAAATACTAATTCATTGGGTCAAGTTACAGATACAACTAACGTTTATAAAGGGGAAGTAACCTTTGTTCAAAACCCTAAAAACCTAAGTTGGTAAATAAAAAATAGTTCATTTTTAATTAAATTTATACACATCATTCTTTGGGCTATCACATTAATTTGTGGTAGCCTTTTTCTTTTTTTACAATAAAAGTCTTTATTTATTTGTAATTTTGCCATATTATTTTACAACACATAAAATGGAAAGAGAAAAAAGAAAAAGAATAACAAAGACGGACAAACAAACAAATCAAAAGAAGGTTATCAAGATAAAAAATAATAATTTCTCAGATAGAGAAAAAAGAAATTTTAATAAAGATAATAGAAAGTTTGATAAGGAAGATCGCCCCTTTAATCGTGGTGAAAGAAAATCTTATAACGATAGAGGCTCTTATAATAATAGAGAGGATAGAACCTTTAATAGAAAAGATAAGAGTTTTAATAGAGATGATAGAAGATTTGATAGAGATGAAAGAAAATTTGATAGGGAAGATAGAAGAAAGGATAAGAATGATAAAAGATCTTTTGATAGGTACGATAGAAGGAATGATGATAGGGATAGAGACAATGGAAAAAGGATAATAAAAAGAGTTCATAAGGAAGAAGACGAAATAAGATTAAACAAATACATTGCAAATTCGGGAATATGTTCTCGTAGAGAGGCTGATGAATTAATTAAAGCGGGGACAGTAAGTGTAAATGGTGAGATTATAACACAAATGGGTTATAAGGTGAAAGAAACAGATGTTGTCGTTTATGGAGGAGAACGTCTAATAAATCAAGCAAAGAAATACCTTCTATTAAACAAACCAAAGGGCTATATCACAACTCTGGATGATCCACAAAATAGAAAAACAGTTCAAGTCCTAATTATGAATGCTTGCAGAGAAAGACTTTATCCTGTGGGTCGCTTAGATAGAAATACAACAGGACTATTGCTATTTACCAATGACGGAGATATGACAAAGAAACTTACACATCCTTCCTTTGGAGCAAAGAAAATATACCATGTAGAATTGAATAAGGGACTTTCTTTTGCAGATTTGCAACAAATAATGAATGGTATAACCTTAGATGATGGCTTTATTGAGGTAGATGATATTCAATATGTCAATAAGGAAGAAGACAAGAAGGTTATAGGTGTAGAACTTCATTCTGGCAAAAATAGGATTGTTAGAAGAATATTTGAGCATTTGGGATACGATGTTGTAAAATTGGATAGAGTTTTCTTTGCAGGGCTAACAAAAAAGAACCTTAAAAGAGGAGAATATCGCTTTTTAACAGATAAGGAAGTTGCTTTTTTGAAAATGCTTAAATAGAAAAAGAAAAACAAAAAGAAAGAAAAATCCTAAGAGAAAAAGACTGCCTATATAAGAAGTGAAAAAAAAGTTTATAAAAACAATACTATATATAGTTGGAATATTATTTTTGTTAATTGTTGCTTTAATTTCATTTATATTTATAAAACAAGATGAGATTAAAAACATATTAGTTCTACAATTAAACAAACAACTTATAACTCCAATAGAAGTTTCCAATATTAGCATAGAAGTTTTTACTTCCTTTCCTAAAACATCCCTTGAATTAAATAATGCTATTGCCAAAGATGAGAAAGACACCCTCTTTTACTTTAAAAAAGTATATCTAAGTTTTGATGTTTGGGATATTTTCAATAAGAAATACGATATAAATAATATACTTTTGGAAGATGGTTTTTTTAATATGCATATAGATTCCTTAGGAAAGGAGAACTATATATTTTGGAAAGAAGGCAAAAAAGATACATCTTCTTTTAAGATTTCCTTAAAAAAGATAAGACTAAAAAACATTAACTATACCTTTAAAAACGATATTACCAAACAATATTACTCTTTTTTAATATTAAACGCTAAGGCAAAAGGAGACTTTTCTAATAAGGAACAACTAATATCATTATCCTCCTCTTTGAAATTAAACACTATTAGGATAGATAATCTTATAATAAGGCACAATCATAAGATTTTATTAGAGCTTAGTCTAAATAATAGTACCAAAAATAAAAGATTGAAAGTAGAAAAGGGAGAAATTTCAATTGATGAATTACCATTTCTACTTTCAGGAAACTTAATTTATGAAAAGAATAAGGAAAATATAGCCTTAAACATAAAGAGTAATAATATAAAAATTGAAAAGGCAGTTAATCTTTTACCTGAAAAGCAAAGGGATTTCTTTAAAGAATATAAAGGAAGTGGAAGTTTAGCATTTTCTTTTGATGCAAATGGAAAAATAAATAAAAAAGAAATGCCTAAGATAACAGCATATTTTAATGTAAATAATGCAAAACTAATAAACAAAAAGCAGAAAATAAACTTTGAAAACATAGTTCTAAAAGGAAGTTTTTCAAATGGAGAGAAAAGAAAATCCTCATCTTCATACATAAATTTAGATACCCTTGCATTTAATTTTAGTGGTGGAAAAATAAGAGGAAGAGCAAGGATAGAAAATCTTAATAAATTAAATATAAGTGCATCATTAAAAGGAAATATTCCATTAGAGGAGTTAAAGAAATTAATAAACCAAAAAGAAATATCTCTTTTGAAGGGAGACGCCTCCCTTTTTGTAGAGCTTAAAGGAGATATTCCTTCTCTTAAAAAGATTCATAGAAAAGGTTTTTCTAATATATCCCTCTCTGCAAAGGGAGAGATAAGAAATGCAAACTATGTTGATGAAAGAATAAAAGAAAAAATAAGCAATCTAAATGCAAATTTTATTTTGGATAATAATGATATAGAAATCAAAAAAGCTTATGGAGAATTTGGAAAAACGGATTTTACTTTTAGCGGTTATTTAAAAAATATACTGCCTTATATTTTTGATAATAAAAATCCTATAAATATTATTGGTAAAACAAATATTAATAATTTATTTGTTGATGAATTGTTTTCTAATAAAGAAAAGGAAGAAAGAAAAAGAATAAAAGAAAAAGAAAACACAAAGAATAATTGTAATAAGATAAATATTCCAAAGTTTATAAATTTGAAAATTGATGCCAATATCAATAATTTAATCTATTCAAAGATTAAGGCAAAGAATGTTTCTTCAACCTTATTGATTAAAGAAGGGAAAATAAATGCAAATAATCTTAAAATGGATGTTTTTGATGGTAAGATAAAAGGAGATCTGCTTTTTTCTACTTCAAAACAAGAGGCTTTTTTAAGTGGAAAGGTAAATTTAGATAAGGTAAATATTCAGAAAATGTTCTTTTTTATGGATAATTTTCATCAAAAAAGCATAACAGATAGGAATATTGAAGGTAAATTATATTCAGATATTAACTTTTCTTTCTCTTTTGATAGTTGCAGTAATTTCATTTCAGATAAAATTATGCTAAATGCCAATTATAAGATTTTGGATGGAGAACTAAAAGATGTTAATTTTCTTAAAAAACTATCATATTTTGTAGATGAAAAAGCATTAAATTGGGTTAAATTCTCTGAAATAAATTCTTCTTTAACTATAAAAAACTCTTGTATATTGTTTGATTTAATTGATATAAGGACAAATGCAATTAATTTTTCTTTCTTGGGGCAACACTATTTTAATAATAACATTGACTATAATCTTTCAATAAAACTTTCAGAGCTTTCTTCAAAGAAACATAAGGAAAAAATGAAAAACCAAGAAAAAATCTTTGGACAAATAGAAAAAAATGAAGATAAGACTCTAACACTATTTATAAAGGTAAAAGGGACTATTGATAATCCAATATTTAAGTATGATATGAACAAATCCTTAGAGAAAGTAACGGAAAGGCTTAAAAAAGACAAAAAAGCAATAATAAATTCCTTAGATAGGGACTTAAAATTGGGTATAGAGCAATCAAAAAAAGACAAAAAATATTGGGAAAAACAAGAAAAGGGTGAATATATAATAGAATGGGATGAAGAAGATGAAAAAAAGGAAGAAAAAAATCATCAAAATGAAGAAAACTACAAAGAAACCAACTTCTCAATTGAATGGGAGTAAAACAGCGTTTCCTTTTACTAAATCTTCGTTTAAAAAAATTATTTCTTCGTTTTAGTAAATTATTTCTTCGTTTTAAAAACTTAAAACGCTGTTTTATTTTTAAAAAAAACAGCATTTTTTTAGCAAAAAAATAAAGTTTTTTAACAATAAAACCAGACTTCCGACCGCCAAGCGGCTTTTATTTTTCCTGTCAGAATAGAGTTTTTTAACAATAACACCAGACTTCCGACCGCCAAGCGGCTTTTATTTTTCCTATCGGAATAGAGTTTTTTAACAATAGAACCAGACTTCCGTTAGGAAAAACAGCAGTCGGCTTCCGACAAAACAGCAGTCGGCTTCCGACCAAGATTAGAAGATGCTTAGATTTATGTATTTTTTTGGATTTTGTTTAATGTCTTCTATTAGGGCATCAAGTTTTTTTGTGGATGTTTCTAAGTTTTTGTATAATTTATCATCCTTTATTAGTAGTCCAACTGAGCCTTCACCCCTATTTATTGATTGTAGGATTTGTGAAAGAGAATTTATTGATAAGTTCGTTTGTCTTATTGTATTTCCCAAGTTAGCCTTAGCTACTGTATCGCTTATATTGCTAAAATTATTTATAGCATTAGTTAGAGCATTACTATTATTGTTTAGTGTATTTGTAAGGTGATTGACATTTGATATAATTTCTTTGAGTTTTATTTTTTCCTCTGCAATAAGGTTATCCATATTTATGGATAGGGTTTTAAGATTTTTTGTTGCGATATTTATATTTTCCATTGAGGATTTAATATCATTCTGTGTTTTTTCATCCAAAACATTATTTACATTAACAAGTAATGTATCAAAATGAGACATTACGTTATTTAATTTAACAACAACGGGAGTTATATTGTTTGAAAGCTGGTCTATTATTCCATTTTCCACACCCGATTCTATTGTATCTCTTTTTTGGAATAGTGTTTTTGATATTCCCATATCTATCTTTAATGCCTTTGAACCTAACATATCAGCGGAGAATATCATAATTTTGGAGTCATTAGGTATTTGAATATCGCTTGTAATTGCTATTTGTATTAGAAATTTTCTTGCACTATGGTCAATCATAGTTATATTTTTAATGTAGCCAACCTTCATTCCGTTTAGGTAAATATAGTTTGATTTATATAAACCTGAGACATTGTCAAAGACTGCATAGTAGTTGGTCTCCACATTAAAAATATCCTTTCCTTTAAGGAACATTATCCCAAAATATAGCACTAAAATGGTGACTATACCAACAAAACCTACCTTATATTCTGTTTTAATCTTCATTACTTATTATTTTTTTCTTTTTGTTTAATTTCAATTTCTCTTGCCTTCTTTAAATCTATCCTTTCATCATCTAAGAAAGAAACGACAAATGCGTCCTTATAGGTGTTTCTAACTACTTGTTTGTATTGGTTTGCACTTTCAAAATCATAGAATTTACCGCTTGTATATTTCCAAAGTGAGTTATCCTTGTATTGCCATATACTATCCAAAGAAGAAAATGCTTTATAATTGTTATCATAAAGAATAGTATCGGTAAGAAATTGCACTCTATAAATTAGTTCTTCTTTATTTTCGTTTTCCTTTTGCAATTTCCTTTCTTCCTTTTGCGGAATTTCTTCCATTTTTTCTACAATTGGTTTATCTTTTTGTGAAATAGTTTTTTCATTTATTTTTTTGTCTTTTAGGATTTCTTTTAATGATGGCAGCTCAACTTTTTTATTGTCCATTTTCATCTTATATTGACCAACGGCTCTAAATATTGAAGAAGCTATTTCATATTGTCCCTTATCGCTATTTAGGTAATTTTCCTCCTTAGTGTTGGATATAAAACCTATTTCTGTTAAAACAGCAGGAACGGATGTTTTATATAGGACTAAGTATGGTGCTTGTTTTACTCCTCTATTATGGAGATGAGTGTTTGAAGAATACTCTTCTTGTATTATTTTCGCTAAGGATAGGCTTTGAGTTAGGTAGGCATTTTGATATAAAGAGAAAAATATGTTTGTTTCTGGTGAATTTGGATCAAATCCATCGTAGTTTTCGGCGTAGTTTGCCTCAGTTAATATGTCTGCATTCTCCTTTTTGGCAGCTTCTATGTTTGCTTGGGTTTTGGCAAGCCCCATAACAAAGGTCTCAGTCCCTGTTGCATCATAATTTTTGGAAGCATTGCAGTGAATAGACACAAATATGTCTGCCTTTTCTTTGTTTGCCAATTGTGAACGTTTAATTAAATCAACATCCTTATCACTATTTCTTGTGAATATAACCTCAACATCTTTTAGGTATTCTTTGATTAATTCGCCAACTTTTATTCCTACAGCTAAGGCAACATCCTTTTCTTGGCTTTTTCTGCCTATTGCTCCCGGTTTATCTCCACCATGACCGGGGTCTATAACAACTTTGAATGTTTTATTTAATGATGTACTTTGTGCAATAAGGTAATTTACATTAAGAATTAATGTAATAAATAGTATTATTGATATTTTGATTATATGTTTTGGCATTATTATTTTATTGTTCTGCTATATTATTTTTATCCCTTTTGCTCTGCAAATTTAATCTCTTTTTTGTTTATATGCCAAAAAACGAAAATAAAAATTCTTTCTTTGTTGGGTGTTTTTGCATTTTTATAATTAGTTTTGCAAACCAAAAGTAAGAAAAAGGTTAATTTACATTAAGGAAATTTGAATAGGAATATTTGCTTTTACAATATAATATCCTTTATTTGTGCATTAGTTTTTATATGCACCATACCTTTTTTTGCTTTTTCTCAACAAGAAAATATAAAGGGCAAGAATGCTTTTGACTCAATCTCTTCAACGATTTCTGACTCATTAAACATGGTTTCGGATTCAACAATTTTAGTTTCAGATTCAACAAATAAGGAAAAGAAAAAGAAAACTTTTGAAGATAGGGTTAATTATTCTTCAACAGATTCCATTACTATTGATTTAAAGAGTAAGAAAGTCTATATGTATAACAATTCAAAGCTCTCTATGGGTGATTTGGATTTGGAGTCGGGTTTTATATCTGTAAGTTTTGACACAAAAACTCTTAATGCTCAAAGTATAAAAGATAGTTTGGGTGAGGATGCTCAATATCCTATATTTAAGGAAAAGGCAACTGAGTATAAGTCAAAGCAGATTGATTACAATTTTGACTCAAAAAAGGGTTTGATAAAAGGGGTTTTCACTAAGGAAGGTGAGGGTTATTTACATGGAAAGGATATAAAAAAGATAAATGACAATACTATGTTTATCTCAGGGGGGCAATTTACAACCTGTGATTTGGAACATCCTCACTTTGCTCTTAATTTTTCAAAGGCAAAAGCTATTACGCAGGACAAAATTATAACAGGACCTGCTTGGTTTTCTATTATGGATATACCCTTACCTCTTGCTATTCCTTTTGGTTATTTTCCTTTTACTTCAAAAGAAAAGTCTGGTTTTCTAATGCCAACTTATGGATATGCTCAAAATAGGGGTTATTATTTGAGAAATGTGGGTTGGTATTTTGCAATTAACGATTATATTGACCTTTCTTTGCAAGCAGATATTTATACCAATTTATCGTGGGCTGCAAATATAAAGTCTAATTATGTGAAACGATATAAGTATAGTGGAGGATTTGAATTGAGATATGAGAAAAATAAAACGGGTATTGCACAAACTCCATCGTATCAAGACCAAACAGATTTTCGTTTAATGTGGTCTCATCGTCAAGATCCCAAATCTAATCCCAATAGTAACTTTTCTGCAAATGTCAATTTGGTAAGTAGTAGTTTTAATCAGTATGCAGTAAGTACATCGGACTATTTCAATAATACTACAACTTCAAGTATTGCCTATTCAACACGATTTGGCGATAAGGTTTCTTTTACTGCTAATTTGGGAGAAAATTATAATGTAAATACAGGAGCAATTAGCTTAGATCTTCCTTCAATATCTCTTTCTACTTCACAATTTCATCCTTTTAAAAGGAAGAAATCAAAGGGAACAACCTCTTGGTATGAGGATATAACAATATCTTATAGGACAAACTTGACTAATACTATAAATACATACGATAGTATTTTATTTACAAAGAATGTATTTAAGGCTATGCGAAATGGAATGCAGCATACTATACCCGTGCAAAGCAGTATTAAGGTTTTGAAATATCTTAATTGGACAAATTCTATTAATTATACTGAAAGATGGTATTTAAATTCAACAGTAAAACAATATAATCCTGTAACGGATAGAGTAGATAAAGACACAATTATGGGATTTATTGCAAATAGGGATGCAAATTTCTCCTCTTCTTTAAACACTCGTATATATGGAATGTTTGTTTTTAAGAAGGGATTTATAAAAGCAATAAGGCATGTAATAAATCCTTCAATTAATTTTAGCTATACTCCAAATTTCTCTAATCCTTCCTTAGGTTTTTACAATTTCTATGTAGATAAAAACGGGAATAAGGTCTATTATTCCAAGACAGAGGATGGTCTTTTCGGCTCTCCTCCAAGCGGAAGTTCAGGAGTAGTTGGTTTTTCCATAGGAAATAATCTTGAAATGAAGGTAAAATCAAAGAAAGATACGGTAAGTGGGGAGAGAAAGATTGTTTTGTTAGAGAGTTTAAATATTTCCTCTGGCTATGATTTGGCAAAGGATTCTGTAAATTGGCAACCGCTTAGACTAACTGCAAGAACAACTCTTTTTAAAAACTTTATAATTGGTTTTTCTTCTTCTTTCACTCCTTATGCTATGGATTCGCTGGGAAGACTTACAAATGAATTTTTAATAAATAAGGAAAAGAAATTATTCAAAAGACAATCCTCTCAATGGGATTTAAATTTAACATGGCAATTAAGCGGTAAGGGACAAGGAGGAAAAACTTCCGAAAAAGAAAATAAAGATAATCAAGATGAGGTTTCTCCAACTGAGATGACCTATTCTCCTTTTGTTAATCCAAATGAAATACTCTCTTCTAAGGTAGATTTTAATATACCTTGGAGTTTAAATCTTGGTTTTTCCTATTCTCATTTAAGCTCCTTTGTTGTTGCAATTGCAGGATACCAAACAAATAAATCGGCAACCTTTACAATAAGAGGGGAAGTGAATTTAACTTCTAAGTGGAAGATAGGCTTTTCTTCGGGATATGATTTCATAAATAAGGACTACACATATACGTCTATAGACTTTTATAGAGACTTACACTGCTGGGAAATGAGGATGAATTGGGTTCCTTTTGGCTATCGTCAGGGCTGGAACTTCACTATTGCTGTTAAGGCTTCTATGTTGCAAGATTTAAAATATGAGATAAGAGATGACTTTAGAAATAGAGTGAATTATTAAAAAAATATTTATGTTTGCAAAATAAAACATCTTTTTTTATCGCTTTTATTATAGTATAAATATATTAGATATGAAAAAATACATTATCCTTATTACAGTTCTATCTTTAAGTTCCACTTCCTTAATTTTTGCACAACGCTACACAATAAAAGGAAATATTATTGATGCTTCCACAAAACAAACTATGCCATTTGTGAATTGCGTCCTTTATAAGGTGAATGATACAATAAATATATTTAAAGGGACGAGTTCAGACACTAATGGAAATTTCCTTTTTAGTAGGATAAAAAATCAAAATCTAATATTGCAACTCTCCTCTGTGGGATATGATAAGCTAAGGTTAGATATAAAGAAAGCAATGTTTAATAATGAGGCTCTAATTATTGATTTGGGCACATTAGAAATGCAGAGTAATGGCTTATTAGAGAGCGTTGAGATTACTGCAAAGGTGGATAGAATACAGGTAGATGAGGATAAAATGACTGTAAATATTGATGATCAATTGGCGCAATCAGTAACAAGTGCCTTTGATTTGCTAAAAAAAGTTCCCGGAGTTTTTATTGATAAGGATGATAATATAACATTGAATGGTCAAAGTGGCGTAGTATTTCAATATAATGGGAGAGAATTGAAGTTGGATTGGGAAGCAATTGCCGATATGCTTAAAGGAATGACACCAGATCAGGTTGAAAAATTTGAAATCATAACTAATCCTGGAGTAAAATATGATGCAGATGGTAAGGCTGGGATTATAAATATACGATTAAAGAAAAATCAAAACTATGGTATTAATGGCTCTCTAAGCGGAAGAGGATCCTATCAAACAGTACTAACTTATGGAGGAAATCTTAGATTAAATTATGTTGATAATCGTTGGACTACATCTTTCGGAGTAGGAGTTAATCAATGGGCAAACAAAAGTGATGGAACAAGTAAAAGATACCAAACAATGAATAATGGAGATACTATGCTTTTTTCATCAAAAAACACCAATAATTGGGCAACAAGATACACTAATATCAATCTAAGTGCAAACTATATGATAGATACAACCCAAACAATTGGGCTTTGGCTCTATTATAACTACGGGGATACGCCATATAGAGAGAATTACACCCCTACATTAATCTCTAAATATCCCTATTATGATGAAATAGATTCCTCATATTTAAATTTTACAGGCTATAAAAGATTCAATAATAATTTTAGTTTTGGATTGGATTATGTAAAACAATTTGACACCTTAGGAAGAAAACTTTCTGCGGAAGTGGATTTTTCATTGTCCAAAAGAGATGGAAACAATGTTTCAAAGAATGATTATTATATAGGAGAGATTTATAATAATGGACAAATAATAAGAAATGATGCTTATGATGTTTCAACTCTCTCGGATGCAAATAATCTTTCTGCAAGAGCGGATTATATAAAGCCTTTTAATAAGACTTCAAAATTAGAAACAGGAATAAGAACAAAACTTTCTTTTTCCGATGTTGATTATAGTGCATTAATATTAGATAGCAACAATAATTTCATTAATGATGCCTCAAAGACAAATCGCTTTAAGTATTTTGAAAATATAAATTCATTCTATGCTTCTTTTTCCCGTTCTTTCTTTAAAAAAGCCAATCTAAGATTAGGCTTACGTTTGGAACAAACAAATACAAAGGGAAGACAATTTGTATATGATAGCGTAAATCAAAGTAGCTATTTTAATTTATTTCCAAATATAAGACTATCCTATTCATTTAAGCCAGACAATAGACTAACCCTTTCCTATTCTTATAGAATATCACGTCCATGGTCAAGTTATCTAAATCCATTTATTCAAAAGAGCGATGAATATTCCTATTCCACAGGAAACCCTGCTTTAAATCCTGAATACTCTCAATCAATTAGTCTATCACATTCTTGGAAATATATGCTTTTTACAAATATTTATTATACATATAATACAGATGAGATAGAGAATTTATCATATATGATAAACGATTCAAGTGGTAAGTACAATTATTTAGCAATGATGTCTTCCCCTGTTAATTTTGGTTCTTCTCATTCCTTATATATAAGTGTTAATTTCTATAAACAATTATTTTCTTGGTGGTCCCTTGGAGCATATCTTGGAGGTAGGTATAATAAGGTTTCATCTTCATTAAATCAAACAAATTTAAATCGTAGTTTATTGAGCTATAACATAAATGTAAGTACGGATTTCTCCCTTCCAAAGAAGTGGCGGCTTAGTGCATACTATTATTTCTCCTCTGGAAGTTTATCTGGATTAAGTAAAAGCAATTCCTATCAGAATTTAAGCCTTTCTGTAAGTAAATCCTTCTTTAAAGACGTTCTCTCTTGTGGATTTAGCCTAAGCAATCTCCTAAATATAGGAGCATCATATTACGAATATGCCTATACAAATACTATAACCAAATCGTGGGGTGCATATCAAGGACCTCAAGTTTCATTAAATATAAGATATAAATTTGGAAAATACTATCAGAACAAGCAGGTTAAAAAACCACAACTTGAAAGTTTTGACGACAGAGCAGGCGAAGAAAAATAGTTTTTCTTAAAAATACACAACCAAAACAAGAATATTAAATTCACAAAAAATGCAAGTAAGAATAGAGGATAGCTGGAAAAAGGTTTTAAAAGAAGAGTTTTCAAAGCCATATTTCTCTTCTTTGGTATCTTTTCTAAAAGAAGAATATTCAAAAAAAACCATATTTCCACAAGGTAAAAACATATTTTATGCCTTTGATACTTGCCCCTTTGATAAGGTAAAGGTAGTTATATTAGGTCAGGATCCCTACCATGAAAAAGGACAAGCTCATGGTTTGGCTTTTTCTGTTGAAGAAAACATTCCTATTCCTCCATCACTAAAAAATATATATAAGGAAATAAATTCTGATTTGGGCTTTCTAAATTTAAAAACAGGAGACCTTACTCCTTGGGCTAAACAAGGCGTTTTGCTTTTAAATGCAACCCTAACAGTAGAAGCTCATAAAGCAGGCTCACATCAAAACAAAGGATGGGAAACTTTTACAGATTCAGTAGTAGAGGTCCTATCTAAGAAAAAAGAAAATCTTGTTTTCATTCTATGGGGTAACTATGCCCAAAGAAAAGGTAGGATAATAGATAGAGAAAAACATCTCATCCTATCCTCTTCTCACCCTTCCCCTCTTTCAGCCTACAATGGTTTTTTTGGTAATCATCATTTCTCTCAAACTAATGCTTTCTTAGAAAAACATAATCAAAGTCCCATTGTTTGGTAATGCTTATTCTAATAAATAAAAACTAATAGTTATGAAAGTAGTTTTATCCTTTGGAAGCAATTTGGGGAATAGAAAAGCATATATTCTTTCTGCAATGGAAGAATTAATCATTAACAAAATAGGCACTCTTATAAAAACATCCTCAATAATTGAAACTAAACCTTGGGGATTTCTTTCTAATAGCAAGTTCCTAAATAGCGTTGCCTTATACGAAACAGCATTATCCCCAAAAGAAGTCCTCGTTTTATGTAATACAATTGAAAAAAAACTTGGAAGAAAAAGAGAAAAGAACAAAAAAGGATATTCCTCTCGCACAATTGATATTGATATTCTTTTCTATGAAAACCTTATTATTGATGAAGAAAAATTAAAAATCCCTCACCCACTTATAGAATACAGAGACTTCGTTCTAAATCCCCTAAAAGAGATTATTCCTTTTTTCGTTCATCCAATATTAAACAAGCAAATAAAGGATATTATTCTTAAAACTCCATTAGATATGCTTTAATAAAAATTGAAAGATCTCCATCTAAGACCTCTTGTGTATTAGATGTCTCAACGCCTGTTCTAAGATCTTTAACCAATTTATAAGGATGTAAAACATAATTTCTAATCTGAGAACCCCACTCTATCTTCTTCTTTTGTCCTTCTATCTCTGCTATCTTCTCACGCTTTTTTCGTAATTCTATCTCGTAAAGTTGGGATTTTAACATCTGTATCGCCTTCTCACGATTTTGTAGTTGAGATCTTGTTTGCTGACATTCTATAATTATGTTTTGAGGTTTATAGTGCAAACGCACCGCTGTCTCAACCTTATTTACGTTTTGCCCTCCCGGTCCCCCACTACGAAATGTGTCCCATTCAATATCAGCAGGATTTATATTAATCTCTATACTCTCATCTATTATTGGGTAGGCATAAACCGAAGCAAAGGAGGTGTGACGTTTGTTTGCAGAGTCAAAGGGTGAAAGTCTAACAAGACGATGTACTCCATTTTCTCCCTTTAAATAGCCGTATGCAAACTCCCCATCAATCTCTAAGGTGACACTTTTTATGCCTGCAACATCACCCTCTTGATAATCCACTTGCGAAACTTTAAAATTATTCCTCTCTGCATAGCGGATATACATCCTCATTAACATAGATGCCCAATCACAAGACTCAGTTCCACCTGCTCCAGCATTTATTGTAATTATTGCCCCTAAGCGATCCTCTTCCCCTGAAAGCATATTTTTGAATTCGGCATCTTCAATCTTCTTCTCAGTTTTCAATAAATTCTTCTCAAATTCTTCTTCTGTGATTTCAGAAGAATCTAAAAATTCTTTTAAAACTAAAAGATCCTCGTATGAAGAAACTATATCATCATACATATTTGTCCAAACCTTCTTCTCATTTATCTTTTTTAGGAACTTCTCTGCTTGCTTTGCATCATCCCAAAAGTTTGGTTCAAGGGTTTGTTTTGTTTCTTCCTCTATTTCTTCTTTCTTTCTATCAATGTCAAAGAAACCTCCTTAGAGCATCAGCTCTTGAAGATAAATCTTTTATTCTTTCATCTATTGTCATAAGTTTATAATTTTTCTTTTTGCAAAGATAAACCAATTATTCATATTCCCAATTTTTATTATCTTTGCAAAGAGATTTAAAATTTAATCCTTTACTTTTTTTATTTTGTTATGAAAAAAATATTCATCTTATCGTTTTTTATTTGCTTTTCTTTCCTAACAACCCAAGTGTTTTCTCAGGAATTTAAGGCAGGAATCCTTTTAGGTGGAATTGCCTCACAAGTAGATGGAGACAATATGAGTGGATATTATAAGGCTGGATTTACAGGTGGATTATTCGTTTTTAGAGATTACAAAGAAAATTCCCGCTTTCAAGGAGAAATTCTCTTCTCTATGAAGGGAAGTAGATGCTCCCCTAAAAACACAAATCCCGATCTATTACAAGTAAGTGCAAACTATATAGACATAAATCTATCATATATATATAAATTATTCTCTTTTCTTCATTGTAGAATAGGGATAATGCCAAGCGTTTTGGTCTTTTCAGAAGAAAAAACTCCAACAAATCTTATACAAATAGCCGATGAGGCTCCTGCTTTTAGAAGCTTTGGACTTCTGGGAAATGCAGGTGTGAGCTATTTTTTCAACGATCGCCTTAGCATAAACTGGACTTACAACTACTCACTTTATAGTATTCGTAGTGGTAATGCAGAAATTTATACAGACTGGCTTTTAAAAGAACAAAACAATCAACGACACAACTATATGTCTTTTACTTTAGCCTACCAATTTTAAATTAATTCGGCAACCAACCTTTTAATCTTCCTAACGGAAGTCTGGTATTATTGTTAAAATCTCTATTTTTTGCTATAAAAAACTAAGATTTTTACAAAATAAAACAGCGTTTTGTAAAATTAAATCTTCGTTTTAGAAAATTATTTCTTCGTTTAAAAAAATTATTTCTTCGTTTTAGAAAATTGAAACGCTGTTTTAATTATACGCAGTCTTTAATTCCATTTTTGATTGTAAAAAAATAAAATCTTTAATTTTGATTTTAAAGATTATAACTAAAAATTGATTATCAAGAAAAAAAACGTTATTTTTTTTGTTTTCAGGGATTTTTTCTTAAAAAAATTGTTAAAAAAACCTGCTTTTAATACTTAGAAAACCTATTTTCTTAATTTTTTCTTAAAAAATACGCATATATTTTTACATATAAAAGAATAATGAGGTGTAAGATGATAGTATTTTTATTATTTTTGCATTCTGATATATGGTAAAACAAAAAACAATTAAAAAGTCTTTTACTCTAAGTGGCAAGGGTTTGCATTATGGCAAATATGCCAATGTTACTCTTTTGCCTGCAAAAGAAAACACGGGGATAGTTTTTCAAAGGGTGGATTTGGAAAATTGTCCTAAAATTGAGGCATTAGCAACTAATATATCAGACACTTCAAGAAATTCATCCTTAGAAAAAAACGGAGCAAAGGTTTCAACTATTGAACATTTGCTTTCAGCCCTACACTATTTTGGAATAGATAATGCAATTATTGAGGTTGATAATGAAGAAATTCCAATTATGGATGGCTCTGCTCTTTGTTGGGTTAAGGCTATTGAAGAGGCAGGTGTTACAGAACAAAATGCTATAAAGAAGGTTTTTGTTGTTAAAGATGAGGTTGAATTTGTTTCTGATAACGGAAAAACTCAAATAAAAGTTGAGCCTTTTGATGGGTTTAAGGTGGATTTAAGTGTGGATTTTCACTCTTCTGTTTTGGGTATTCAAGAATATAGTATAGATTCTTTGGATGATTTTCCTTATGAAATTGCCCCAGCTCGTACCTTTGTGTTTTTGCATGACTTAGAAAAACTTCTAAATTATGGATTAGCAAAGGGTGGAACCTTGGATAATGCCTTAGTTTTTGTTGATCATCCATTGAAAAAAGAGCAAATAGAACATCTATCTAAGGAATTTCAGGTTGATAGTCGGGATGTTGTTGTTGAAAAAGGAATACTATATAATAAGAAATTAAAGTTTCTAAATGAGCCTGCAAGGCATAAACTCCTTGATTTTATTGGAGATATTTTTCTTTGTGGGTTTCAAATTAAGGGACACTTTACTTTGAAATGTCCCGGACATTATGCCAATACTGAATTTGCAAAATTAATGATAAAGAAATTTATGATGGAAAAGACTCAAAAAGCTCCTATTTATGATCCAAACAAGGAGCCTGTTTATTCAATAACGGATATAAAAAAGTTTCTACCTCATCGTTTCCCTATGTTACTTGTAGATAAAATTATTGAAACGGGAGATGACTATGTTGTAGGTATTAAAAACGTAACAGGAAATGAAGACTTCTTTAATGGACATTTTCCTTCTGAACCTGTAATGCCGGGAGTTCTAATTGTTGAAGCAATGGGACAGACAGGAGGAATCCTTGTTTTAAAGGATTATCCTGACCCTGAAAACTACACAACTTATTTTTTAAAGATTGACGGAGTTAAATTCCGTGGCAAGGTTGTTCCAGGTGACACCCTAATATTTAGACTTTTTCTAACAGAACCTGTTCGTAGGGGTTTAGTTAAGATGAAAGGAGAGGCTTACGTTGGCAATAAATTGGTTATGGAAGCAGAATTAATGGCACAAATTTCAAAAGTGATTTAAAAATTATGAATAATTTGACTTACGTTCATAAGGATGCAATAATAGGAAAAAATGTAACAATTGAACCTTTTGCAGTAATACATCAAGATGTTGTAATTGGGGATGATTGTTACATATCTTCCCATGTTACAATCTTTCCCGGGGCAAGAATAGGAAACAATAATCGTTTCTTCCCTAATTGTTCCATTGCAGCAATTCCTCAGGATTTGAAATTTGCAGGAGAGAAAACATTTGTTGAAATAGGTAATCATAACACAATAAGAGAAAGTGTAACTATTAATAGAGGGACACAAGCATTGGGTTATACTAAGATAGGAGATCATAATTTAATAATGGCATATTCTCACGTTGCTCACGATTGTACAATTGGCTCTTGGTGTGTTTTAGCCAATGGTGCAACTTTGGGAGGTCATATTGAAATTGGAGATTATGCTATATTAGGAGGATTAAGTGCTATTCATCAATTTACAAAAATAGGTTCTCATGCCATATTAATGGGAGGGGCATTGGTTGATAAAGATGTTCCACCCTATATAAAGGCAGCTAAGTTTCCTTTAACTTATTCTGGAATTAATTCTTTGGGACTTTCAAGAAGAGGATTCTCACAAGAGACCATAAATTTAATAAAAGAATATTATAAGATAGTATTTCAATCTGGGTTAAACTATTCTGATGCATTAAAGAAACTAAAAAACCTACCTTTAACTGAGGAATTAAAAGAAATAATGTCCTTTATGGAAAATTCAGATAGGGGATTAATTAAAGGATATACAAGTGTTGATGGAGGTAGAGCATCTTCTTCGGAGGAGTAATCCCTATTGTATATTTTCTTATTAAAAAAAATATCTTTTCTTTTAATAATTAGGGTTGTTTTTGCAAGGACTTATAATAGGTTTTTATTGTTTGTTTGCAGTTATTTCCCTTATATTATCATCTAAAACCTTAATTCTTATTATTACTTTCTCCTCTGGTATAAGTTCAATTACCTTTTCACTCCATTCCAAAAAGCAATAGTTTCCGCTATAAAGATATTCCTCTAACCCTATATCAAAAGCCTCATTCCTATTTTCTATTCTGTAAAAATCAAAATGAAATATCCTTCCAACTATATTTGAATAATATTCATTTACTATTGCAAAAGTGGGAGATGAAACATTATCTTCAACATTAAAATATTCACCAATAGCCTTTGTAAATGTTGTTTTGCCTGCTCCCATTTCTCCTTCCAAAAGAAATATCCTATCATTTGGAAACTTTTCCATTATATCCTTAGCTATAAAAGCAAGATCTGAGAGACTATTTGCTATATACATTATATGTATTTTTTTATTTGGGACGAATTGTTATAAAAGGTATCATAATTTCTTCCATTGATATTCCTCCATGTTGAAATGTTGTCCTATAATATTGCACATATTGATTGTAATTATTTGGATATGCAAAGAAATCATTTTTTCTTGCAAATATATATGGAGAAGTTATTGCCAATTTTGGAAGAAATATCTTAGTGCAATCCTTAACTTCAAAGACTTCTTTTGGGTTATAGTCCAATAATCTTCCCACTTTATAACGTAGATTTGTTGAAATGTCTCTATCACCTCTAACACGTATTGGTTTATCAACCTTAACTGAGCCGTGGTCTGTTGTGATTATAATATTTACTTTCTTATTTGAAAGGTATTTTAACACCTCCATAAGTGGAGAATTTTTAAACCATGTTTGGGTAACTGCTCTATATGCTTTTTCATCTTCTGCAAGTTCCCTAACCAAATCGTTCTCTGTTATGGCATGAGATAGCATATCAATGAAATTATACACAATTATGTTTAAATCGTTTTGAAGCATATTAGGTAGGATTTCCAGCATTCTCTTTCCGTATTGAACGTTTAATACCTTATGATATGTCGTTTTAAGATTAAAACCAAAACGTTTTAAATTTTCATTTAAAAGATTGTGTTCATTTTGATTCTTATTTCCTTTCTCATCTTCGTTTATCCAAAACATAGGATACTTCTTTTCAATCTCAGAAGGCATTAATCCTGCAAACATGGAATTGCGAGCGAACTGTGTCGTTGTTGGAATTATACTGAAATATATATTTTCTTCTTCCGTTCTAAACATTTCTTCAACCATTGGTTGTATTGCCTTCCATTGATCAAAGCGGAAATTGTCTATAACTATCAAAAATGTTGGAGTGTTATCTTCTTTTAATAAGGGAAATAATTTTTCTTTTAAAACAGTATGTGATAAAAGGGGTTTGTCCTCATCATTTCCACAAAGCCAATTTTCATAATTCCCTTCATAATACTTGCAAAAAAGATTATTTGCCTCATCCTTTTGCTGACCAAGAATTTCATATATGCTTTCATCTTGTGAAGAAGCCAATTCAAGTTCCCAATATACTAACTTCTTATACAAATCTACCCACTGGTCAAAGGACATTCTATCCATAAGTTTTAGGGATATTTCTCTAAATTGTTGCTGATAGTTTTGTGTTGAAGTTTCACTTACGAGTCTCTTATATTGAAGATGCTTCTTTAATGCTAAAAGAATTTGATTGGGATTTACAGGTTTTATAAGGTAATCGGATATTTTCGCTCCTATTGCTTGTTCCATTATCTTCTCTTCTTCACTTTTCGTTATCATTATAATGGGTAGATTAGGGAACTTATCCTTAATTAGGGAAAGGGTCTCTAATCCTGAAAGCCCAGGCATATTTTCATCCAAAAATACTATCTCAAAGCTTTCATTATCCAAAAGCTCCAATGCTTCGTTTCCGTCCTTAGCTGCAACAACCTTATATCCTTTTGCTGCTAAAAAGAATATATGAGGTTTTAATAGGTCAATTTCATCATCAACCCAAAGTATCTTCTCCATAAAAGTAAAATTTTTAAATTTTAATTCCTACATCTCTTCGCAGGAAATTTGATAATTTTCTCCACTATTACTTATTTCAGGAATATCATTCTCTGATATGCTACTGCAAGAAGAACCCCAATCATAAACAGGATATGTTACAGAGGCATCAGATGAAGTAGCTTTAAGTTTCTTTGTTTGAACTGCTCTACAAGAACAATCTTTTTGAGTACAAGAAACAATGAAACCAAAGGAAAATAAAACCAAAATAAAAAGCATTTTTTTCATAAGACAATTTTTTAATTTTTTATATAAATAATTATTTAATTTTTTCACCTTTTAGGAAAGAAACAATATAGCTTTCATCTATTGTTGAAGAACGATATAGCTTTACTATCTCTCCATTATCTAATAAAAATATAACAGGCATTTTACCGTATGTTGTATTTAGAAACGAAATAACATTAATAAAAGTATGATTTATTGGTTTTGTATTAGTTTCTTTATAAAATTCATCCAAATCTTTTTGTTTTCCTCCAAAGATTTGCACAAAGCTATTCCTATCTAAATTGTGCCTTTGCATAATAATTTCCAACTTTGTTGCAGTTGCCTTACAATATTTACAGCCTGTACTAAACCAACAAAGAACTTTTCTGCCCTTATCTATTTCTAATGCCTTAACATTATCTAATTCTTTTACCTTTTGAAAGACCTCAGGGCGAAGTTTAACCTCTTTATAATATAGTTTTGTTTGAATAAACTCAGGAGGATTTATAATAAAAGACAAGGAAAGACAAAGAATAATAGAGGAAATTAATATATATATTGAAAATCTACTTCTAATCCATTTTGCCCATTTTAATCCAAAAGAAAGAATAAGTAGAATTATATTTTTAATTAAGGTTTGAGTATCTGAAAAAGCAATAATGGTTCCAAAGCAATGGCAGTTTTCAGAAGAAAGATCAAACAATAGAGGCTTTACTAATATATATACACTAAAAAGAATAAGACTTATTATTGTAAGAAATCTTGTTAGCCTTGGATAAATCCCTATAATAAGCATAAGACCTACTATTGCCTCAAAGGCAATTAAACATCTTGTTGCAATTGTTGTAAAGACCCAAGAGAATAATTTATGTTCAAATATGAATAAATCAACACTATCTATTGAAATATATTTAAAAAGGGCTGAAAGAATAAAAACTAAACCTATAAGTATCCTTATTATGGTTCCGCCTATTGTAAGAGCTTTATATGTTTTCATTATGATTATAAATTAAAAAAAGGGGAATGTTTCCTAATAAAAGGTCATTCCCCTAATTGTTTTCTTTGCAATGAATGTTTCTTATTTATCTTTACATTCAAAAGTGAAGCCTAATGATGCACCATTTTCCCAACCAGGAATATTATCCCAATTAATGTCTTTGCAATCACCATCAAAATCTGTAATATCAATTGATTGTGAATTACCACTATAAGCCATAGTACAAGTACAATCAGACTTTGTGTTGCATGCTGTAAAAGATAATGCTGCAAATACTCCAAGTACGAATAAAATCTTTTTCATAAGTTTTAAAATTTTTTAATTTTCTCTACTCTATTTTTTTGGATTTTCGAGTTACTCCATAACTTGTGGGCAAAAATAAATAAATAAATAATAATAGCAAGTAATTTTTTGTATTTTTTTACAAAAATCACATAGTTACAAGTTCAAATAAAGTATAATTTAACAACTTTTTAAGGAATTATTTCTACGTTTTTGTTCAAAAAAAACAACAAAAATTAAAACTAATCCCTTTACTCGCCTAATATCTCTTTAAATATATAACCTAAGAATCTAAAATTTTAAAAGTATTTAACATTTCACACCCTATTTTTTACCCCTTTTTTAACACTTTATTAAAAAAATTTGCCAAAATTTAACAATTTTTAACATTTCATTCAATTTTTCAATTTTTACTCTTCAAAAATTTGTTAAAATATTCTAAACTTATTAATCATTTAATTTTCAATATAATCTAAGCAAATTTTAATATATTTTTCTAAATTTTTCATTAAAAAAAACAAAACCTTATTTTTTCAGAAAAAAACGAAGATTTTTCTAAAATAAAACGCTGTTTTAATTTGCTAAAACGAAGAAATAATTTGCTAAAACGAAGATTTATTCAAGGATAATAAACTAATAATAAGGCTATTATCTTGTCATCAAAATTAAAAATAAGTTGTGGGGGAATTTCTATGCCTTTTGCCTTAAAGGCTCTTTGTTTTGGCAAAGATATAAAAAAGATTTGATAAATGCAAATGGGAAATTTCAGTTTTGAAATTTTGAATTTAACATTTGAAGGAAAAAATGTTAAATATTTTATAGATTGAATAGAAAACCAAAAATTACAAATACTAACTAAGTATTATTTAATATAATAAAACAATAAAGAAAATTCAATAAAACAAGATGTCAATTACAAAATAGGAATTATTTTAATGAATTATTACTATAAATTACTATTTTTGGATAAATAAATGTTTCCCTTAGATTATTTTTTCCCTTGCTGCGTTATATTTATAAATAAATGAGTATTTATTTTTATTGTATTTTTGCAAATAATATTTTTGGTATAGTATGGAAAAGAATAATGACATTATAGAAAACATAGCAAATAACGAATATAAGTATGGATTTTCAACAAATATTGATACAAATAAGATAGAAAAAGGATTAAATGAAGAGGTAATTAGAAAAATTTCAGCATTAAAACAAGAGCCTTCTTGGTTATTGGAATTTCGTTTAAATGCTTATAGAAAATGGAAAACTATGACTATGCCTTCGTGGGCACATTTAAAGATTCCCAAAATAGATTATCAGGATATTATATACTATGCTGCACCTGTGCAAAAGCAAAAAGAGGATGGGGTGGATAAAGAACTTATTGACACTTTTGACAAATTAGGAATATCCTTAAATGAAAAAAAGAAAGAAAATACCTTTGCAGTAGATGCCGTTGTGGATAGTGTATCTATAAAGACTACTTTCTCTGATAAACTTTCAAAAGAAGGCATAATATTTTGCTCTTTCTCTGAGGCGGTGAAAAATCACCCTGAAATAGTTAAACAATATCTTGCAAGTGTTGTTCCTTATGGAGACAATTATTTTGCAGCTCTAAACTCTGCTGTTTTCAGTGATGGATCTTTTTGCTATATACCAAAGAATGTTCGTTGTCCAATTGAGCTTTCTTCCTATTTTCGTATAAATTCCGAAGGTACGGGTCAATTTGAAAGAACCTTGATTGTTGCAGATGAAGGCTCTTATGTTTCATATATGGAAGGCTGTACTGCCCCTAAGAGGGATAAAAACCAGCTTCACGCAGCCGTTGTTGAAATTGTAGTACTAAAAGATGCACAAGTTAAGTACTCTACTGTGCAGAATTGGTACCCTGGAGATAAGGATGGAAAAGGAGGAATATACAATTTTGTCACTAAAAGGGGTATTTGTAAGGGAAATAATTCTAAACTTTCTTGGACCCAAGTGGAAACTGGTTCGGCAATAACTTGGAAATATCCTTCCTGCATATTAAGAGGAGATAATAGTATTGGGGAATTTTATTCCGTTGCCCTAACAAACAATCACCAACAAGCAGATACAGGAACAAAAATGATTCATTTGGGACAAAACACTAAAAGCACTATAATCTCAAAAGGAATATCCGCAGGAGAGAGTCAAAATTCTTATAGAGGCTTAGTAAAGGTTAATAAGGGTGCATTCAATGCAAGAAATTATTCTCAGTGCGATTCCCTACTATTGGGTGATAGATGTGGTGCCCATACATTCCCATATATTAAGACTGATAACCTTTCTTCAATTGTTGAACACGAAGCAACAACTTCAAAAATTTCAGAAGACCAACTCTTTTATTGTCGTCAAAGAGGAATATCACAAGAGGCTGCAATTGGATTAATAGTAAATGGATATGCCAAAGAGGTAATAAATAAACTTCCTATGGAGTTTGCCTTAGAGGCACAAAAACTTTTGAATATATCTTTGGAAGGAAGCGTTGGATAATTAAAGTATGAGAAAAATAAAAAAGCTATTAATAATTCGTTTTAGTTCAATAGGAGATATTGTTTTAACAACTCCAATAGTCCGTTGTTTAAAAAAACAAAGACCAGATATAGAATTGCACTATCTTACTAAGGAAAGCAATGCTCAAATATTGGAAAATAATCCCTATTTAGATAGGATTATACATTTGAAAGGTTCGTTAAATGAAACTATAAGGGCGTTAAAGAAGGAGAAATACGATATTGTAATTGACCTACATAAGAATTTACGCTCCCTTATCATTAGATATTCCCTATTAAAACCTTTTTATTCCTACCCCACTCTTAGATTTAAAAAATGGTTAATGGTGAAATTTAAGATTAATCTATTACCTAAGGAGCATATTGTTGATAGATATTTCCTCTCTGTTAAGCCCATTGGAATAGAAAATGATAATTTGGGTTTGGATTATTTTATTTCCGATGAAGATTTAGTTGCATTAAAAACCCTACCTTTTAATTTTGAGAGCGGATATATTGTTTTTGTTGTTGGAGGAAAGCATAAGACAAAACAGATTCCAACAAATATTCTAATTGAGCTTTGCAATAGGATTAATTATCCTGTAATTTTGCTTGGAGATAATAGCGATAAGGAAAAGGCAAATATTATTATGGATAATTCAAAGGAAAGCTCCATTATAAATGCTTGCGGAATATATAACCTAAATCAAAGTGCTGCACTTATAAAATATTCTAAGGGAGTTATAACTCCTGATAGCGGACTTATGCATATTGCATCTGCTATGGACAAAAACATTATTAGCCTTTGGGGAAACACCACTCCAGCCTTTGGAATGTCTCCTTATATGTCCAAATTATCAAAAAGCAAGGTATATATTATTGAAAACTTAACCCTAAAATGTCGTCCCTGTCATCGCTTAGGCTATAATAAATGTCCTAAAAAGCACTTTTTGTGTATGAATAGCATTAATGTGGATGAGATTTTAAACATTGTTTCATCTTGGGAAAAGGATAAAAATTAATGAATGTATAAATTAATTGAATTATGGAAGAATTTAAACATAAGGAAGCTGTTAAGAGTTTTGATGAACTTTTAACTATTATGGACGAGTTAAGGGAAAAATGTCCTTGGGATAAAAAACAGACCTTTTCTTCTTTGAGTTATCTTACAATAGAGGAAACTTATGAATTGTGTGATGCAATTTTGGAGAATAATTATGAAGAAATCAAAAAGGAAATTGGAGATCTTCTCTTGCATATAGTTTTTTATTCTAAGATTGGACAAGAGAAAAATGAGTTTGATATTAAGGATGTAATTTCTTCATTAAAGGAAAAACTAATAAGAAGACATCCTCATATATATGGGAATGTAGAAGCTAAAACTGCAAGAGATGTTTCCGATAATTGGGAAGAGATAAAATTGAAAGAGGGAAGAAAATCTGCTTTGGAGGGAGTGCCGAAAAGTTTGCCTTCAATGGTAAAAGCGTATAGGATTCAAGATAAGGCAAGGGGCGTTGGCTTTGATTGGGAAAATGAAAATCAGGTTTGGGATAAGGTTTTGGAAGAAATTGGGGAGTTGAAAGAGGAATTAGAAAACAATAATAAGGATAGAATTGAAGCAGAATTTGGAGATCTTCTTTTTGCTCTTATAAATTATTCCCGATTTATTGATATTAATCCCGAGATAGCCTTAGAAAGAACAAATAAAAAGTTTATTTCTCGTTTTAAATTCTTGGAAAATGAGGTTGAAAAAAGTGGAAATAAACTAAAAGATCTTCCTTTGGAAGAGATGGATGTTTATTGGAATAAGGCAAAAGAGTTAGAAAATAATTAGAAAAGAAAATAATGATAAAGGTATTCGCATTTAATCACTACCAAGTAAATTGTAGTGTCCTTTTTGATGAGAAAAAACAATGTGTAATTGTTGATTGCTCTTGTCAAAGTGAGAATGAAAAGAAGGTTTTATTAAATTTTATAGAAGAAAATTCCTTAAAAGTAAAACATATATTATTGACTCATCCACATGTTGATCACATTTGCGGAGCAGGATGGGCTTGTAAGGAGTTTTCACTTCCTTTATTACTTGGAGCAGACTCTAAAATTATGCTACCCTCAATACAAGAACAGGCATCTATGATGGGATTTTATATAGATAATTTTGAAGATTTGAAATTTGAATACATAGATGAAAAAACAAAAATCCTTTATGGAGATAGCACACTTAGGGTTTTCTCCTCACCCGGTCATTGCATTGGAAGTCTATGTTTTTATAATGAAAAGGAAAAATTTGTTTTAACGGGTGATCTTCTTTTCAAAGATTCTGTTGGAAGGACTGATTTGCCTACGGGAAACTATGATTTATTGGTAAAAAGCATTAAGGAGAATCTCTTTACTCTGCCAAATGAAACTATTTGTGTTTGTGGGCACGGACCAAATACAACAATTGGTTATGAAAAAGAAAATAATCCTTTTGTGATTTAAAGTTTTCTTAAATATAAATCCCTATTAAATTTAGGAAAAATCTTTTATATATTTTTTAATAATGAATATTGCAGCTTTAGTTTCTGGAGGAGTGGATAGCTCTGTTGTGGTTTATATGTTAAAGGAGCTGGGTTTTACTCCCACAATCTTTTATATAAGAATTGGAATGGAGGATAAGGATGGTTATATTGATTGTCCCAGTGAAGAAGATATAGAAATCACTTCCTTTATAGCAAAGAAATATGGATGCCCTTTTGAAATTGTATCCTTGCATAAAGAATATTGGGATAATGTAGTTGCATATACAATTGAAGCAGTTAAAAGAGGGCTTACTCCAAACCCCGATATGATGTGTAATAAGATGATAAAATTTGGAGTTTTTGACCAAAAATGGGGAAAGGACTTTGATAAGATAGCAACAGGTCATTATTGTACAACCACAGATATTAATAATAAGACCTTCCTTTCAACGGCTAAGGATAAGAAAAAAGACCAAACCTATTTCTTAGGGCAGGTTAATTATATGCAAGTTTCACGTTTAATGTTTCCAATTGGAGATTTACTTAAATCAGAAGTAAGAGATATTGCAAAAAAAGAAAAACTACCAAGTGCATTTAGAAAAGATAGTCAAGGGATATGTTTCTTAGGAAAGATAAATTACAACGATTTTATAAGGCGATACTTGGGTGAGAAAAAGGGAAAGATAATTGAGAAGGAAACAATGAAAGTTATTGGGGAGCATAATGGCTATTGGTTTCATACAATAGGGCAAAGAAAGGGTTTGGGTTTAAGTGGCGGTCCTTGGTTTGTTGTAGAAAAAAACATAGAAGAAAACATCCTATACGTATCTCAGGGATATGACCCAGAAACTCAATATGGCAAGGTTGTAAATTTATCAGCTATGGAATTTATTACTGAAAATCCTTGGGGGGATTTCTCAGATGAGAAAGACATAACTTTTAAAATACGTCACACTCCTGACTTTACTAAGGGCAAAATAAGAAAGATTAATGATATTTATAGGATATATTCCTCCGAAAAAATACAAGGAATAGCACAAGGACAATTTGGAGTTATATATGATAATGATATGAAACTTTGTTTAGGAAGTGGTATTATTGTATAGTAAGCTTTTTTCCCTTTTTCTCTTCTTTCTTTAATTCCCTTATCAATTGACGCTCCTTCTTTGCCAAATTTTCTTCCCTTTCTACCTTTTTAGAAATCTTTTTAAGCTCATTCAAATTTGATATATTTAGTATTTGCAATTCTCTTAAAAAGATTTGAGCACAGCCGTATGCATCTGAATCAGCTCTATGATGTGTTAGGTTTATCTTTTCTTGATTACAAAGAAAATCTAATGAGTATTTCTGATTATCTTTCCAAGCAAGCCTTGCTGTAAGATAGGAACAAAAGTAGTTGAATTTAGGAATTGGGATTTTATAGTATTGTAATGTTTTTTTAAGTACTGAAATATCAAAAGCAGCATTATGTGCAACCAAAGTACGATTTGATATAAACGGGGCTATCTCTACCCATAATTTATCAAATTCAGGTTGGAATTGAACATCTTCCTTTGTTATCTTATGTATTTTTTGAGAATAGAAATGAAAATAAGGATAGCAAGCTGGCTTTATAAGCCATTGTTTTACCAAAGTAACTTCGGAATTTTCCACTTGGGCAATTCCTAATGAACAAGGATTGTTTGGATCCGCTGTTTCAAAGTCAATGGCAACAAAATCTATCATTTTTCTTTATTAAAATTCTTTTTACCTTCTTCTAAAAAGGCAACAAAGTTATCAACATTCCTATCATAGCCCTTAGGTTTTGCAAGAACGTTTCCATTATAATCCATCAAGACATATAAAGGTTGAGCATTGGCACCGAAAACTTCCATCTGATAGTTGTGATTTTTCTTTCCCAAAGTCTTTATTATAGTTCCGTTTTTCGTCTTCACCCATTCGTCCTCTGGAAGCTTTATTGTATTTACGTCAGCATAAAGAGCAACCATTACAAAGTCTTCTTGCAATATTTTCTTCACCTTATTATCTTCCCAAACATAATATTCCATCTCCCTACAATTAGCACAGGTCTTTCCTGTGAAGTCTATAAAGATTGGTTTATTTACTTTCTTAGCATAAAGTTTTGCTTCCTCCAAATCAAAGAAACCATCAAAGCCCGTAGGGTAATGTAATTGATCGGCATATTTCCTATTTTCTGGAAGCAAATTTCCATTATCCTCCTTTGAAATTGAAGAGTAGCTTGTTTTATTTTCTAAAACCGTTCTTTCAATATTAAAATCCTGTGTTGTCATAGGAGGAATATATCCCGAAATTGCTTTAAGCGGTGCTCCCCAAAGACCAGGAATCATATACAAGGCAAAGGAAAAAGAAATTATTGAAAGGAAAAGACGCCCCACACCTATGTGTTCCAAATCGGAATCCCCCTTAAATTTCAACTTTCCTAATAGATATAAGCCCAAAAGGAAGAATATGACAATCCACAAAACAAGATAAACCTCCCTATCTAATAATCTCCAATCTGCACTAAGGTCTGCCATTGAAAGAAATTTAAGTCCAAGGGCTATTTCCAAGAATCCAAAGACTATTTTTACTGTATTTAACCATGAACCTGAATGTAATTTAGAAATTATTTGAGGAAACATAGCAAGGAGAGTAAAAGGCAAAGCAAAGCCTATTGCAAATCCAAGCATGGATATAAAAAATACAAAAGAATTTGTTGAAGATGACGCTATCCCCATAAGAGCTGCACCCAAGATTGGACCAGTACAGGAGAAGGAAACCAAGACTGTTGTAAGAGCAATGAAGAATGCACCAATATATCCCCCCTTATCAGCATTCTTATCCGAAGAATTTATCCAAGAAGCTGGAAGAGTTATCTCAAATAATCCAAAGAATGAGAAGGCAAAAATCATAAATATGACAAAGAAAATTAGGTTAGGAATCCAATTTGTTGAGATAATATACATCGCATCCTTTCCTAAAAGCAAGGTAAGAACTAATCCCAATACAGCAAAAATAAATATTATTGATCCTCCAAAGAAGAAAGCCTCTTTTAAACCCTGCTTTTTGGTTTTCTTTCCCTTCATAAAGAAGGATATTGTCATAGGAACCATAGGGAAAACGCAAGGAGTAATCAATGTTAATAAGCCTGCACCAAGAGCAATCAAAAATACCATAAGCATAGAATCTGATTTCTCTTGTGCTTTTTGAATATTTTTTGCATCAATACTCTTTGTCGTATCATTAATTTCACTCTTTGTTATTTGAGTTTGAGATACATTTTCTGCAATATTTGATTCCGGTTCATCAATAGAAGAAGCAGAAGAAACTATTGCTTTATTCCCTTTTATATTAAAGCTAAAAGGAACATCATCAGGAGGGATACAGCTACCCTTTTCGCACAATTGGAAATTCACATTCCCGCTTATCTTAAAATCTTCCTTAGAAAGAACTAATATCTTTTGACGAAATGTTGCACTATTTTCAAAATGCCTTGAAGAATCTTTTTCAAAAGGATCATATTCTGCAATAGATTTTGGTTCTTTTACCCCACCTAATAACTTGTAATTCTTATTTTCTTCAAAGGAAAAGACAATTGGCAACTCAGTACCCTTTGTTTTTTGAGAATAGATGTGCCATCCCTTATCCAAGGATACATTTAATACTAATTCATAAGTAGAATCACTTAGTTTCTTTTCATTAAATGTCCATTTAGCTTGTGAAAAAACAACGTTTGAAAACGCTAATACTAAAGCCGCTATTAAAATTATTCCTTTCTTTCCTTGCATCTTACTATTTTTTATTCCTATTTTTTTGTATTTATAACTTAAAATATCTATCTTATCCATAAAGAAGGGTTTTGTTTTGTATTTCCCTTCCATATTTGAAAATTAAATTCAGAAACGTTTTCTTTATCTGTAAATATTGTTCCTATCTTTTGTTTTGTGGAAACTTTATCTCCAACCTTAACAATAACATTTGTAATCTTTGCATAAACAGAAAGAAATTCCCCATGACGGATAATTATCGCCTGTTGCCCATTTGGAAGTAGGAATACCTTTGAAACAACCCCATCAAATATAGCTCTTATGGTTTCATTTTGCGGAGTGCGTATATCAATTCCGTCATTTTCCATCATTATTCCCTTTATTTCAGGATGAGGATGCACACCAAATGAACTTGTAACTACTCCTTTTGCACATGGCCAAGGAAGTTTTCCCTTGTTTTGAATAAAACTATTGGAAAGAGCAACCTCCTCTGGAGTGGCACTCATTACGTATTTGTCTGCCCCACTCTTTTTTGCATTTGCCCCATCGGAGGCTTTGTTCCCACTTTTCTTAGCAAGAGCTGTCTGTTTTCTTACCTCTGCTTCAATGGCTGCTTTAATCTGTTGTTGCAATTTTCTTTTCTTTTGCTCCTTTTCCTTAATTTGCTTTGAAAGTTGCGACTCTTTTTTGGATAGAAGTTTAATATTTTTTTGCTTTTGTGCCTCTTCTGTCTTTAAGGTCTTCTTATTTTTTTCCTCCTGCTGCAAAAGAGTTTGCTGATTTTGCTTTTTTAATGAAAGTTCTGATGTTTTTTTATCCAATTCACTAAACTTTTCTTCAATTGTTTTCATCATTGTCTTTTGCATATCTGCATATTGACGGAAGAAAACATAGCGTTGGTAAGCCTGTTGGTAGCTTTTGGCAGAAAAAATAAAGAGAATCTTATCAGTAGAAGAACGATTCTTCTGTGCATAAGAAAGCATTTTAGCATAATCTTTCTTCAAAAGCTCTATCTCTTTTTTTAAAGCATTTATTGAACTTTGAGTCTTGTGCATCTCATCGTCCAAAATGGACATTTGTTGAGAGATATTTGAAATTAATTTCTCTCTTGATAGTATCTTTTTTTTGAGTATGGCAAGCTCAGAGGAAGACATCTTTTTAGTATTCTTCGTCTCCTTCAAAATAGCATTTATAGAACTTATCTCCCTTTCTAATTTTGCCTTCTCATTTTCCAACTTTTGACGATCTTGTCCAAAAGAAGAAAGAGACAAAACAGAAAGACAAATACCAAGAATAAGCCCTCTAAATAATAAATTTAAGTTATTTGTATTTATAAATACCATTAGCAAACCAAAAAATTCAAAAGGCAAATTTAATAAAAATAATAATTCCTCAGCTTTTATTAGTATAGAAATAGCGAAAAGACAAGTTATATATTACAAATAGGCATTATTTTTATACGAAAAATTAAAATTACCATATTTTTTAACATTTCAAACCCTAAAAAACACCCCTTTTTTAACACTTTAGTAAATTTTTTCGCCAAAATTTAACATTTTTTAACATTTCATTCAATTTTTGTCGGCAACCGACCTTTATTTTTCCTAACGGAATTTCATTTTTTCAAATTATTAATTATCAATACAATCAAAACAAAATTTAATATGTTTCCCCCGATTTTCAATTAAAAAACTCAAAACCTTATTTTCCCAGAAAAAAAACGAAGAAAAATTCAAATAAAACGCTGTTTTATTTTGCTAAAACGAAGAAATAATTTTCTAAAACGAAGATTTATTTTGCTAAAATGAAGATTTATTTTGCTAAAATGAAGATTTATTTAGATATAATAAGCTAATAATAAGATTATTATCTTGAAAGCAAAAATGAAAATAAATTTTGGAAATATTAGAGCTTTATTGCCCTTAAAAGGCTCTTTGTTTTCGGCAAAGATATAAAAAAGATTTGATATATGCAAACGGGAAATTTCAGTTTTGAAATTTTGAATTTAACATTTGAAGGAAAAAATGTTAAATATTTTATCATTTATATATTTTCATAGAGCAATTCAATTGATATTTATTTGTTTATTTATCTTATTTAGGTGTAAAATTTATATCAATATTTGCTTATTTTTCTTATCAAATTATAGATTATATTTACCCTCTTTACAAATTGGAAGAAATTTTATTATTTTTTTGCGTTACTGTTGTTATAAAATTGAAATTTTGATGTATATTTGCCTCTTATTTGCTTTTTTTATAAGTAGAAAATTATTAAAAATCTTAGTTATGAAACTTATAAGTGTTGTTTCGCCATGCTATAATGAGCAGGAGAATGTTGAAATTCTCTACAATAGAGTTAAAGAGCAGTTTGAGCTTTTAAAAGAGTATTCTTATGAACATATATTTATAGACAATAATTCAACGGATAATACAATAAATATTTTAAAAGATATTGCTAAAAAGGATAATAGGGTAAAGGTGATTATTAATTCAAGAAATTTTGGTCATATACGCTCTCCTTATTATGCTATGTTGCAGGCTAAGGGCGATGCAGTAATTTCCCTTGTTAGCGATTTGCAAGACCCTCCTGAATTAATACCCCAATTTATTCAAAAGTGGGAAGAGGGCTTTAAGATAGTTGCAGGAGTAAAGAAGCAATCGGAGGAAAATATTTTGTTTTTCCGTCTTAGAAAAACCTATTATAACTTAGTTACAAAACTATCTGATGTTCCTCTTATAAAGAATTTTACAGGCTTTGGCTTATATGATAGAGAGGTTATTGAACATCTAAGGGAGATAAAGGACAATTACCCTTATTTTAGGGGGCTTATATGTGAGATAGGTTTTGATAAGGCTCTTATTGAATACTCACAACCAAAGAGGAAAAGAGGAATAACAAAGAATAATTTTTTCACTCTTTATGATATTGCAATGCTTGGGATAACCTCACATTCAAAACTTCCTTTGCGTTTGGCTACAATGGCAGGATTCATTACTGCCTTCCTATCCCTAATTGCTGCAATAGTATATCTTATAATAAAGATAATAAATTGGTATTCTATGCCTATGGGACAGGCACCTTTGGTTATAGGGTTGTTTTTCTTTTCTTCGGTTCAACTAATCTTTATTGGTATAATTGGAGAGTACATTGGCAATATACATACCCACGTTATGAATCGCCCTTTGGTGGTAGAAAAAGAGAGAATTAATTTTTAATAGACAAAAATATGGCAAAAAAAATATCTTTTAAATTAAAACCCCTAACAAAAAACAATATATGGGAGTATTTATTCTACTTCCTTTCTGCAATATCCTTGATTTTGCTTTTGACTTTAAGTCAAGATGCAGGTATTTCAGGAGATGAGTTCTATCATTATGAGCAAGCAGAAAATGTTTATAAGTATTATGCCTCCTGTGGAGAAGATTCCACAGCAGCAGTTATAACAGAGAAATATAACCTTCCTTATTATGGACAGAGCATTGATAATCTTGCATACTTTATAACTAAGACTTTTAATATTGATAATTATATGGAATTTAGACATAGTCTTAATTCCTTTATGGGATGGTTAGCAATTCTGTTCTTGGGATTATTAATTAAGAGGATTGCAGGTTGGAGAGCGGGAGTCTTTGCCATTATTTTAATGATGGTCTCTCCTCGTTTTATTGGTCATAGTTTTAATAATCTCAAAGACCTTCCTTTGGCTACGGCAACTATAATGTCAATTTACTACATAGTAAAGTTCTTAGATAGCTTGCCAAAAATTAGAATTTCCACTGCCATTATGCTATCTTTTTCAATTGCCTTAGCAATTAGTATTCGTGTAGGTGGGCTTATAGTTATTGGATATTTTGCTCTTTTTGCCTTGGTTTATTATTTTTGGAAACAAAAATCTTTAAAGAAAGAATTTCTTAGAGTGTTTCTTTGGGGTATAGCCATTGTTATTGTGGGCTATTTCGCTGCAATTTTGTCTTGGCCCTTTGGCATGAAGGCACCTATTGATAATACTAAGGAGACCTTAGATAGTATGACAAAGTTTGCTATTGCAATTCGTCAAATATATGAAGGCTCGTCTCAATGGTCTGATATTCTTCCATGGTATTATACGCCTAAATTCATTCTTACAACAGTGCCTTTGGTTGTTTTAGCAGGAGCTTTGCTTGGAGTTATCTTTATGTTTAAGGATAAGGAAAAATGGTTCTACTACTTTGTTCTTGTATTTTCTTTTGTATTTCCTATATTCTGGATAGTAATTAATAATTCCAATGTTTATGGAGGTTGGCGTCATGCAATCTTTGCTTATCCTCCTTTGGTTGGATTAGCAGCATTAGGGATAGATTACTTTAAGAAGGGAAAATTACAGATTATTATCCTTTCTGCCTTTGGGCTTTTGACTATTCCACCTATATATCACATTGTGAAAAATCATCCTTATGAATATGTATATTTTAATGAGCTTTCAGGAGGAATGGAAAAAGCATACGGAAATTATGAATTGGACTACTACTATCATTCTTTAAGGGAAGCATCTCTGTGGGTTATAGATAACGCACAAAAAGATAGTCTAACCTTAGGAGATAAAATTGTTGTTGCTTGCTGGCATCCAAAACCAATTCAATACTATCTTAGGAAGGATACTGCAAAATTTGAAACTGCCTTTATAAGATATAATGAAAGAGGAGAAAGTAATTGGGACTATGCAATAATTAGTAATACTGGAATATATCCTGAACAACTTAGAAATGGAACATTCCCTCCTAAGAATACAGTTAAAGAGATTTTAGTTGATGGAAAACCAATTTGTATTGTTGTTAAAAGAACAAATAAGGATGATTTTAAAGCTACACAACTAAAAAATCAGGGATTAGTTGATGAGGCTATTCCTTATTATCAAAGTGCAATAAGGGCAGATGGAAAGAATGAAACAGCACTAATTAATCTGGGAGAGATTTATCTTAGAAAGAATAATTTTGATAGTGTAATTATGCTTATGGATAACCTACTTTCATTCTCTCCAAAGGCGGAAAATGCAAATTATTTCAAGGCTTATGCTCTTATGGGCAAGAAAGAATATGATAAGGCTATTGATATTTGTAACAAAATAATAAAAGATAATTTCAAATATCAAGGAGCATATTCTTTGGCTGCAAATATTAAACTTCAACAACAAGACCTTGTTGGTGCAGAGGGCTATTTAAATGGATTAATTGATATAGAACGCTACGACAATCAAACAATTCAACAGCTTTTAGCAATCTATCGCGCTTACGGATTAGATGAAAGAAATTCTTATGTTAAGCTCTACTCTCTTCTTTCCAAGCACTACGAAGAAAAAGGTAATGAAAAGGCAGCAGAAGAATATAGAAATGCAATAAAACAAATTTATAATAATAGATAATAAACTTTATAAAACTTTAGAAAAATGAAAGCAATACAAGTAAAAAACGGCATATACTGGGTTGGTGCCATAGATTGGAGATTAAGAAACTTCCATGGATATTTAACACAAAGAGGTTCCACATACAATGCGTATCTTATCTTAGATGAGAAAAACGTATTAATAGATACAGTTAAAGGATACCTAACAACAGAACTTATAGAGAGAATATCGGATATTATAGATCCTAAAAAAATAGATTATGTTGTTTCAAACCATGTTGAAATGGATCATTCAGGAGCTATGCCTGCAATAATGAAACTTTTGCCCAATGCAAAGGTTATTACATCCCAACAAGGGGAAAAAGAACATAGACTAATTTATAAGGAGGATTGGAATTTTCAAGTGGTTAAATCAGGCGATAGTATAAATATTGGAAAGAGAAATCTCAACTTTGTTATGACTCCAATGGTTCATTGGCCAGATAATATGGTGACATATTGTCCAGAAGAAAAGATGTTGTTTTCAAATGATGCCTTTGGACAACATATAGCCTCTTCTGAGAGATTTGATAATGAGTATCCGCTTGAAACAATTGTGGAAGAGGCAAAGAAATATTATGCAAATATTGTCCTACCTTATTCTTCTCAGGTTATAGGTGTAATGGAAATTGTGAGGAAATTAGATTTGGAAATGATATGTCCAAGTCATGGAATAATATGGAAAGAGCATTTAAATACCATTTTAGAGAATTACGAAAAATGGTCTTCTAATAGGACGGACAAAAAAGCAGTTATTGTTTATGACACAATGTGGGATTCAACTGAAAAGATAGCACAAGTAATTAAGGAGGCATTCGAAGATAAGGGGTATCACTATTGTTACTATGATTTAAAGGATACTCACATCTCAGATATTATGACTCAGATTATGGAAGCTGAATATATTTGTGTTGGATCTCCAACATTGAACAAGGGAATCCTTCCAAATGTTGCAGCATTTCTTACATATCTTCAAGGATTAGCTCCAAAGGATAGAAAGGCTTTGCTATTTGGAAGCTACGGATGGGCGAAAAATAATATGACAGTTTTGGAAAGATATATGGAAGAAAGCAAAATTGAGGTAGTATATAAAACAAATATTAATTTCATTCCTTCAAAGGAACAACTAAATACAATAAAACAAGAAGTTGCAGATATAATATAAATTCTTTAATGATTTAAAATGATAAACTATAATCAAATTAATGACATTTTAAAAGAAAATATCATTATGGCTTTGGGTTGTACAGAACCCGTAGCTGTTGCTCTATCTGTTGCCAAAGCAAAAGAAATTCTTGGCAAAAAAGTAAATAGGGTTGTATTAAAACTAAGTGGCAACGTAATTAAAAATGCTATGGGAGTAGGTATTCCTTCCACTGATATGATAGGATTACCCATTGCAGTTGCTCTTTCTGTTGTTGGAGGGGAAAGCTATAAGGAATTACAGGTCTTAGATAATGCTTCAAGCAATTTAGTTGAGGCAAAAAATTGGCTAAGCAATCACAAGGTGGATATACAACTTAAAGAAACTTCTGAAAAACTCTACATAGAGGCTATTTGTTTTAATGAAGACGAACAATATTTTTCAAGAGCAATTATAAAGTATTCTCACACCAATTTCATATTTTTAGAAAATAATGAAGGTATTATTCTTGATAAGAATAATGATAGTGAGCTTTCAGAGGAGAATAATGATGAAAAATTAATGTCTTTAACCACAGATATAGTTTATAATTTTGCAAAGACAGCTAATTTGGATGATATACGTTGGCTATTAGATGCAGCAAAGACAAACCTTATTGCATCAGAAGAAGGATTAAAGGGAACTTATGGCTTAAAGGCAGGATACCTTATTTTAAAAGATGAAGGAAATTCATTAAGACAAAGAATAATTGCTAAGACTGTTGCAGCCTCAGATGCAAGAATGTCGGGAGCAAAAGCAGCAGTTTATAGTAATTTTGGAAGCGGGAATCAAGGAATAACTTGTTCCTTGCCCGTCCTTCTTTTTGCAAAAGAAATAAATGCCTCAGAGGAGGAAACAATTCGGGGACTTACTCTTTCAAATCTAATGTCAATATACATAAAAAGTCACATTGGACGCCTTTCTGCCCTTTGTGGAATTGTAAATGCTTCTATAGGGGTTGCATCTTCCATTGTTTTTCTTCAAAAAGGAACACTCAATCAAATACGTTTTGCAATAAACAATATGATTAATACCATAACGGGAATGATATGCGATGGAGCTAAACCAAGTTGTGCTTTGAAAATTTCAGCAGGATTAAACTCTGCATTTGATTCAGCTTTGCTCGCATTGAATAATATTTGTGTTGATAAAACTGATGGTATTGCCTCCCCTGATGCAGATAAATCCATTTTAACTCTTGGTGAAATTGGAAGAAATTATATGAATGAAACAGACAAAGCAATACTCCATATAATGGTAAATAAATAGGATTATTGTTTATTTCTTATTAATCATCCGAATCATCTATTTGAGCTGGTATCTTCTCTATAAAATCCTTGTTTAAGTAGGGAGTAAGTTTAACATAAGGAACTTTTAGGTAGGTTATTCCAGAAGAATAAGGACGTATTTCATATACATTATATACAAAGACTATATCATTTTGAGTTAGGTATATATTATCTGTAACAAAGAAGGCGTCTTTGTCCAACAGATTTAAATCAGAAACATTTATAACTGCCTCTTGCAACAAAAGTTGTTTTAATAACATATCTTTAAATGTTGGACCATCTATCTTGGAATTATCAAATATATCTGAAAATCTAAGAGTTTTTCTTGCTTTTATATCATAATTTATGTAGGTGACACCATAAAGTCCGTGTGCTCCTCCAAGAAAATGTGAAGAATAAAAGGCATAAGAACAGAAATTATTATTTTCATAAACGAAACTATCATTAACTATGTATGATAATTCTTTGTAGGGATTATTACTTAGGTAAGAAAAATCGTAATTAGCATCCAAATAATTTATAAGGCTATCCTTAATATTTGAATAAAGAGCATCTAATATCTTTTCTTGCGGTTCCTTATTAGTTATGTTTTTTATTATTTCATTACGTAAAAAACAAGAGCTGCTATCCTTGCATACGGGAAGGGTAATATCTACTGATAGCTCTAAGCGAACTCTATTTACGCTATCATAATCTATTGTCTCTTTTTTTGTTAATCTTTCCTTTTCAAAGACTTTTTTTTCTGTTTCTTTCTTACAAGAATGTAATGATATTACTAAGAATATCATTATTGCAATTGTAGTTAATTTTCTCATTTTACTTGTTTTCTTTTTGTTTTTTATAGTTTTTAATCATCTTCTTTAACAACTTGAATACCTCTATGGTTTTTTATTCTTACGCTATCCATATTTTCGCTACTTATAAAACCATCTCCGTAGGCTATTCCGCTTGCACTATTTCTTTGTACCTTTTTTTCAGAGGAAACAATTTTCAAATCTCTGTCCCAAATTAAATCTTGGCAATAAATAGTATCTTCATTGTTGTAATTTATTATTACTATACTATCTCTTAAATAAACCTTATTGCTATTATTGTAGTTAATTGCATAGTTTGCAACAAGGGTTGATTTAATTGTCATATCTTCATTAAAGAATTTTACCTTTACTCCTTTTGGAAATATCATCCTTGCACTATCACCTTCATAGCTTTGAATCAAAGGAGACTTTATTTCAACCTCAACTTCTCCATTTTGGCTTCTAAATATGTGTGCTTGTTTAATTATTTGAGAAGGACTATTATCTTTTTTTTGAGATATTTTATTTTTTGTTTTATTTTCACAAGAGAAAAAACAAAGAAATGAAAACACACTTATAAGTATTAATAAATATGTTTTCATTTCCTTAGTTTTTTATTCTTAAACTTAATGTTTATAATTACTATCTTAATCTCACCGTTGTTGTTTCCCCTATCCAACATCCAACTGTGTAGGATTGTCCATTGGTTATTTCATAGAAGAAAGCATTTTCTGTTGTTGGCCATTGCCCTTGTGCAGAACGCATCAAAGCATCACACTTTTCCGAAATTGAAGGATCCAATTCCTTAGCTTTTCTTGCCTTATCGTAAGCTGCCCAAGCTGCTCCTCTAATCTTTCCTTCATGGGATGCACATGAAGCCGCAGAAGAAAGATACATATAAGCGATACAATAAAGAGCTTCTCCTTCTTTTGAGGCATCATATTTTGATACTTCATAAAATGCACTTCTTGCTTGTGAATATTGGTTTGTTGCCATCAATGTTTGTGCCCAAAGCAAACATGCTTTTGCTTTATCATCATCATTAGTTGCCTTATCCAATGCTTCTTTAAAGAAATCAACTGCTTCTTTTTGTCTATCTCTTCCAACCAACATTTGTCCCATCATTAAGGCTGACTTGGAACTTGGATCTAATTTATGTAGGTTTTCTGTTGCATTAAAGAATAGATCTGTTTTAATACATCCTTTCTTTTCTAATGCTGTTGTAATTTTCTTTAATAGTTCTAAGTTGTTTGGTTCTTTATCAAATTTTGCCTGATAAATTGGAGCAATCTTATCACAAGAAGCAAAAGGTTCAATTATTTGTTCTATTGCTAAAATATATTCTTTTATCCTTGCTTGATTCTTTGTATCGTTCATCTTTTTTGCCTCTTCTAAGGAGTATTCCAAAGATTCAGAAGCGTAATCGTAGGCATCAAACAAAGCACTCATTTGTTCTTCATTTGCATTTATTGATTTTAGATATTCAAAACAAGACTTTAAGTAAAGAGGTTTATAAGGGTCATCCAAATCCTTACCATTTTCTCCTCCCTTTTCCACTGCTTGCTTAAATAGATTATAGATTTTCTCCTTTTCATTCGGTCTTAACTCAGAAAGATCTTTTGCTTTTCTTGCAATGTTATTAGCTTCTTGACCAAAATATTCTGTTCTTTTATCATATAAAGCCAAGAGTTCGTCTATGTATTTTTGTTGATCTTGAGCACTTGCAGTAACAATCATATTTTTTAGTATGACTGCACCACGGATATAATTATTTATATGATATTTTGGACAGAATTTAATTGTGTTTTTCCAAGGTTCATAAGCGTCCTTGTAGTTTTTTTGATCATAAAATTCTTGATATAGGGATAGATTAACTATACACTCTATACTATCCTCAGGTGTTGCACCAAATTTTTGAGCATAACTTTTATTATTTAAAGCTGCCACCATTACAACTAATGTAAATAGATATAAAATCCTTTTCATCTTCATTAAAATATTCTTTATTTAATTAATTTTTATTGATACTTACGTTTGAAAAACCAAAGATCCTTTGCAGAAAAAGAAAGACCTATTCTAAAAATATCTTCTTTTATCAAATTATTATATGTTGTTCCTTTTTTCAAATATTCAAAACTAATATTAACCATAGTGTTTGTCTTCTTTATTGGAAAACCTATCCCAAGACTAACGCCATATTGATTTATTTTTTTTGTGTTAAATTCCAACATTCCACTATCATAAAACACTCCTAATCTATATACGCTCTTTTGGAAAAAGTTTCCATAAGCGTCAGGTTTATATTCCCCACCAAGTGATACCTTTATATTATCAACCAAATTTTGATTTATATAATCTGTTTGAAGTTTAAATTCTGACCAACGAACATATCTTGCATCAAAACCAAAGAAGAAATTATTCAATCTTTCGTATGATAGACCAACACCTAAGGTTGAAGGATAGGTTATGTGATTTGAAGAATTTACTGTCTTTATTTCATCTTGCATATAGTCCAAACCAGCACTTGTTGTAAAGGTATAGCGAGTTAGGACATTATCTGTTGGAAATTTTGATTTAAAATCATAAACCAAACCTAACCCTAAATTATCTCCATTTTTTAATTGATAGAAATATTGTAAGCCCAAACTTATATTAAATGCATTTACGTGATAATTATTCTCTACTCGGGAGGAATACATATAGGAAGAATCGGGGAAAGATGTTGTTGAGGCTTTATAATAGTTACCAAAAATATATTCAAAGTTAGCTCCTATGGCAAGATTTTTCTTTGGAGAGAAAGCCAAACCAAAAAATACCTTATTTAGTCCTCCATCTGCTGAATAGGTATTTGCATGTGTGCCTACAATTGTATCAATTGTGGTTTGACTTGTTGTAAAATCAACAGTGGAAATTGGCATTAAACCAAAGGCAGCTTTCAATTTTTGCCACAAAGGAAAGGCAATAGCTATATGAGATAAGGAAGTGTGATTACCATTAGAAGAATACAAACCATTGGAAATATAACTCCATTGAGAATAAAAGCCAATATCAAAAACCAAAGACATAGTATCTACTCCTGAATATGAAGCAGGGTTGAGATAATTGATAGAGTTGTTCCTTCTAAAAGCATAACTAACTCCTCCCATTGCATTATTGATTGGATTATTAAATAAATCAACCTCTCCAATACCATATCTTGAATAGGGAGAAGATATAGAATTTTGCCCAAAAGATATATTTGGAAACAAAAAAGTTGATGCAATAAGTAAAATAAATAAACTAATTCTTCTTAACATTGTTGTCTAATATAACGTTTAAACCTGATAGAACTAAATTTTCTTCAAGGATTGTATTCTCTCTAAAATAACTTTGCAAATATTGAGCATCACCTCCTGTAAATATAATCTTTATATCCTCATACAAGGATTTATAATAGTCAATAAAACCTTTTACTTCAAGAATTGTGCCATTGATAACTCCAGAAGAAATTGAGTTTATTGTATCATCTCCTATTATAGATTTATTTTCTTTTTGCCACTTTATCAACGGCAAAAGGTCGGTAAAATTATTTAAAGCCAAATATTTCATATTAATTCCCAAAGAAATAGATCCTCCATAATAGACTCCGTCTTTATCAATAAAGTCTATCGTTATGCAACTTCCAGCATCTATAACCAAACAATGGCTATATGGAAAAAGATTATTTGCTCCTACAATCCCTGCAAGGCGGTCCTTTCCTAAGGTTTTTGGGGTTTTATAATTGTTCTTTATAGGTAGAAAAAGATCATCTTCTGTACTTACAAAGGCATAATTTTGCTTTAAGAATGTTTTTATCTTCTCTGTCTCTTCATTGGTTTTGACAACAGAGGAAAATATACATTTTTTTATTGTTGGAAATTTTTCAAGTAATAGTTCTATATCTTGAAAAGTAAGATATTCATACGCCTGTACAAAAATCAAAGTCCTGCCTGAAAATATGGCAATCTTACTTCTTGTATTTCCATTATCAATTATTAACCTCATTAATACTTTTATTTATTTATTTTGTATAATAAAAAAACAATTATATATCCTCTGAAAACATAGGATCCCAAGGAGGAAGAATTGTTGCCTTATCATTAAGAATCTTCATTATGTTTGAAGGAACATATTTTTTATCTACAACCAATCTGAACATATATTCATCAAACCATTGATCTGTCATAATAAGATGTCCCTGCCAAGATACGGAAGCACCCCAACTATTTTCAACTAACCATTTCTTAGGTTTGTTATCCTTATCCAAATCAACAGCACATAGAGTCATAGCATGAGAAGAACCACTTGCAAATGTAAGGATTCTTTGTTTTTTATCCATATTAAAGTTTGTTCCCATTAAGGATGCGTAATCATAATTATTTACATCCAACAAACCCTTTGTTCTATTATAGAACTTACCTACATCACATGAGAAATACATCATAGTAGAATCCTTAATGGAAGCAATAGCCATAGCTTTTATTTCTTCTATTGGAAGATTTATATACTTCCAATTGTTTCCATCAAAACTATGACGGTCATTTTCTATTTCATATAATTTGTAATAAGGTCTTGAAGGATCATTCATAAACATAACATAATCCTTCTTTAAATCCTTTCCTATAAATCTTTCATAGAAGGATTGAGGAGTATATGTGTTTGTTTCTATTTCATTACCATTTGCATCCCTTAGAGTATAAGTAAATTCTTTTACTGGCTCTCCGTATGCTAAGACCAACATATTATATATTGTAGAAAGCATTTCAATCTTTCTATCCTCTACATTCTTTGTTTTATCATCTCTTAATTCAAGAGCAAATTCTTTTAATTTAAGAGTTATTAAATTGGATATTACACGTGTATTGTCCGAATTGTAGGTTTCAGGCATAACAGAAGAAGGACATAAACCATATTTCATTATAAGGTCACTTACACCTGTAAATTGTCCTCCGTCAGATAAAACATTTTTTAATAGCCATTCATTATTCTTACTATCCAATCCCTCTTTTTTATGCTCTATTATTAGAGATAGGAAAAGATTTGCTTTTTCTAATTGATCGTAGAAGAAAAGATAGTTGTGAGAAAAATTAAAATTACCTAAATTGTATTTAGCAATCATTTCCGAACGAAGAACATTAAATCCTGTAAACATCCAACAACGACCCGATGATTTTTGATCTGATATACCCTTAGACTTTACTCTATTTGAAAAATAAGTATCATACTTGGATTCATTGTCAAGATTTATCACCAATTTATCTATATTGTTTGATGCAACAGCATTTCTTAATGCTCTATTTTGTGGAGTGTCCTTATAACCTTTTTCTATTTTTTGAAGCGTTATAAAATCTATTGCGTTCTTATTTTGACAAAAAACACTATTTGAAAGAAAAACGCAAATGAAAAAAAACAAACTAAAAATTCTCATATCTTTATTAAAAAATTATTTGTTACTATTTATTTACTCATTATATCTCCTATGGAATTATCATAAGATTTCTTATAATCTTTTATATTTCCAAAAGGTTCATCATCTACAATTATATTTCCACTTGTTACAGTGCCAATAGTGCAACAAGGAATATTAGTTAGCTTAATCATATCTAAGAAATCCTCTTCTTTATCCTCATCAATGGTTATTACAACCCTGCTTTGTGCCTCTCCAAAAAGATAAGCATCTAAGCGAATTTCACTATCGGTTAGTATATCAAAGCCCAAGTTATTAGGCATTGCACTTTCTATAAGTGTAACAAAAAGACCTCCATCGCTAACATCGTGTGCAGAAGAAATAATTCCTTCTAATATTAGTCCATTTAGGGCATGGTGTAAGTTGTATTCTTCTTCCATGTCAAAATAAGGAGGAGGTGAAAGTTTTACATTGCGATATGAATATAGGTATTGAGAACAATTAATATCATTGACAGCCTTTCCTAAAAGATATATTGTAGCACCCTTTCTTTTAAATGCCAAACCCGTCTGACTTTTTTTGTTCATAACACCTATCATTCCTATTACAGGTGTTGGAAATACTGCTTCTATTTTCCCATTTATTGAAGCCTGATTATAGAAACTTACATTTCCTCCCGTAACAGGAGTATTGAATTTCCTACATGCCTCTCCCATACCTTTTATTGCTTGGGAAAATTGCCAATATGTTTCAGGATTATATGGGTTTCCAAAGTTACAACAATTCGTTACAGCAAGTGGATCTGCTCCTGAACAAACTATATTTCTTGCAGCCTCTGCAACGGCTATTTGAGTTCCTATCCTTGGATTTGAATAAACGTATCTTCCATTGCAATCCGTTGTCATAGAAAGAGCATTTTCCGTTCCTTTTAGATTAACAACACCTGCATCAGAAGGACAATTTGTAGTCATATTCTTTGTTCCAACCATAGAATCATATTGTTCATAAACCCATTTCTTAGATGCAATATTAGGATGTTTGATTAGGAAATTTGCAATCTCCTTACATTCTTGCAAAGAAGGCTCCTCAATTGAAGAAGGATTAAATTCAAGGGTTTTGGAAAAGTATTCTGGTTCTTTTATTTCTCTATCGTATTGTGGAGCTCCACCTCCCAAAACCAAAGTTGAGGCTGGAACTTGTGCAACTAATTCCCCCTTCCAATAAAATCTTAATGTGTCAGAATTTGTCACCTCTCCAATATTAGCACAATTTAAGTCCCACTTTTTGAATATATCTTCAACAATCTTTTCTTTTCCTTTCTCTACAACAACAAGCATTCTCTCTTGACTTTCTGAAAGAAGTATTTCCCAAGGTTCAATATTGCTTTGTCTTAATGGAACTTTATCTAAGTATATATCCATACCACTATTGCCTTTTTCAGACATTTCGGATGTGGAACATATTATTCCAGCAGCACCCATATCTTGCATTCCAACTATGGCTCCACTTTTTCTTAATTCCAAACTTGCCTCTAATAGTAGTTTTTCTTGGAAAGGGTCTCCAACTTGTATTGAAGGAATATCGTCAGCTGAGTTTTCGGTAACGTCAGCCGAGGCAAATGTTGCTCCATGTATTCCATCCTTACCCGTAGATGAACCAACTATATATACAGGATTTCCTTCCCCTTTGGCAATTGCAGATATTAGATCTTCCTTATACATAATCCCAACACTCATAGCATTGACCAATGGGTTGTTTTCATAGCAATCATCAAAGAAAACCTCACCACCAACAACAGGAACACCAAAAGCATTTCCATAATTGCCTATTCCCTTTGTTACACCCTTCAATAACCATTGTGTATGTGGATTATTTATATCTCCAAAACGAAGAGAGTTTAGCTGAGCAATAGGACGGGCACCCATAGTAAATATATCCCTATTTATTCCTCCTACTCCTGTTGCAGCACCTTGATAAGGCTCAACAGCACAAGGATGATTATGAGACTCTATCTTAAAGACACAAGCCAAATTATTGCCCACATCAACCATACCAGCATTCTCCTCACCTGCCTTAACCATTAATTGCTCACCCTCCCTTGGAAGAGTTTTTATTAGCTTTATTGAATTTTTATAAGAGGCATGCTCACTCCACATAACAGAATAAATACTAAGTTCTGTGAAATTTGGAGTTCGTCCAAGTATATTACAGATTTGCTCAAACTCCTCAGGCAATATGCCAAGAGTTTTAGCTGTATTTATATCAACTTTCTTATCGTTTGTCATAAAAAATGATGTTTTTAAGCTGCAAAGGTATAAAAAAATAAGTTCTCTTTTAAAATTATTATTCTTACAAAAGTAAAATTGTCGGCAACCGACCTTTATTTTGTCCTACGGAAGTCTGGTTCTATAATTATACATTCTTAATCCGACAGGTAAATAAATGCCGCTTGGCAGAAGGAAGTCTGGTAGTATTCCTATCTATCTATAATTCAGGTCGCCTAAAACGAAGATTTAAGAAATTATTTCTTCGTTTTAGTAAATTATTTCTTCGTTTTAGAAAATTAAAACAGCGTTTTATTTTTATGAAATTATTAATGCATAATCATAAAACCAGATTTCCGTAAGGAAAATTAAAGGTCGGGTGCCGACCAAAGTTGCATTTTTTTTTAATTTGGGTAATATTTTTTTTTAAGAATTTATTTTTCAAAGTCTTTATAAGTCATAAAAGCAAGGTGCTTTTCTTGATTTTTCTTTTGAAAGATAAAAAATGAGGATATTTTTTCAATAAAATTTGGTATTTATTAAAAAAGTTGTACCTTTGCACCCGCATTCTCCGATAAGGATAGTGAAAAGGTTCGGTAGTTCAGCTTGGTTAGAATACATGCCTGTCACGCATGGGGTCGCGGGTTCGAGTCCCGTCCGGACCGCAAACAAACAAAAAAACTCGTAAGTCTTTCTTACGAGTTTTTTTTGTTTGTGTTTTTTGTTAAATTCTTAGATTTCCTTTTCTTATTTACTTGATTTTTCGTCCTATCATTAAACCATCCCTTATAGGAATTATTAAATTCTCTACATTAGAATCCTCTGTTATTAATTTATTAAACTCATCTATTGCAGCAGTTTGTTTATCATTAGGCATAATTTCTAATCCCACCTTTCCATACCAAAGGATATTATCTGCAATTATTAATCCTCCTAAATTTAATTTATTGATACACATTTTGTAATACTGGGGATACTTAGCCTTATTTGCATCTATAAATATTATGTCAAAGTCCTCATTTAAAGAAGGTATTATATCTAAGGCATCACCAAAGATTAACTCCACCATGGAAGAATATCCATATTTATTTATCATCTCTTCCAAGAAATCCCTATATATTTCGTCCTTTTCTATTGTATATATTTTTCCCCCTTCTTGCAATCCATCAGCCAACGACAAGGTTGCATATCCTGTAAAAGTGCCAATTTCTAAAATCTTTTTAGGTTTTGCAATCTTTGATATTAATCTTAAAAACCCTCCTTGCCAATTACCACTAATCATTTGAGGTTTTACATATTTCAAAAAAGTTTTTCTGCTTATTTCTCTTAAATGTTGTGGTTCTTCACTAAGATGTTCATTGCAATAATTCTCTATTCTCTCATCCAAAAAGGGATATATCTGCTTTTCTTTCATTATTTATTATTCTTTTTTTGCTTAGTTTATAAAAATAATATAGGGATAAAAAACATAAAGTATAGGATTATGTAATAATAACTAAATAATTGTTTATATTATAATTGAAGTATTTTAAATTCAACCCTTCTATTCTTAGCTCTACCTTCATCAGTTTTATTTGTGGCTATTGGTTTTTCTGCTCCAAAGGAAGTAAATGTTAAACGATTTTTATTTATGCCTTCTTCAATAAGGTAGTTATAAACAGCCTTTGCCCTATTATGAGAAAGGGTTGCATTATATTGTTTTGAGCCTTTATTGTCGGTATGTCCTGAAAGTTCAATACGCATTGAGGGATTATCGTTTAGGATTTTTATTAAGTTATTCAACTCCACAAAAGATTGGGGAAGTATATCGCTTTTATCAAAGGCAAAGAATATGTTTTCTAAAACTATAACCTGTCCAATTTCATATTGTGGAGTATCCTTTGTTTTTGTTATAACAATATCATTATCCTCCTTATTATTTTTGCAAGTTAAGCAATGAACATCAACATCATCTATATAGAAATATGCTCCTGTAAGAAGGTAGGTTAAATAGGGGAGGTCTGTTACATTGCTTTGTTCAGCAGAAAAGAAATTACCTATTGTTAGAAACTCTTCTCCACCTTGAGCAATAAATCTTCCTTCAATCTTAGTCCAATTCTTAGTGTCGGTAATTACTCTTTTATAGGGATTAACTACTTGTGGTTCTAATTGGGTTGTTATATATTGATTTATTCCATTAGAATATTTAATTTCTTTTTTCTTTGTTAGCATCCCTCTTGTTTTGTCTTCTATCCTATAATCTGTAAAAAGTCCTCCTATTGTTGCAATTGTGCCAGAGGAATATTCGCTTAAACTAACATAGAAACTTAGATAATACTCTTCTCCTTTTTGAAGTGGAGACTTCAATTGTGTTTGTATGTATTCTCTATAATCGGTTTTAGATACATAAATCCCTACCATAGCATCGCCCGAGTGAGGCATTTGGTTTCCAAGTTTATTTTTTGGAACGCTACATTGCTTACTGCCGCATTTATGATAATAATCCGAGCTTCCCCCTGTTGGTTGCCACCAAGCTACAACCTCTTTCATATAACCATAAGGGTCTATTTTCTGTGGGCAGGCATACTTTTGCTCAAAGGAAGGATTATATATTAGGTTTTCATTTGCTTGTCCTAAGGATTTAATGCTTATTAAGCAGAGAAAAATTAATAATAATGTGCAATAAAATTTTAAATATTTTTTTCCAATATACATTTCCAATCTATATTATTTGAATAAGGTATCCAATTTATCTTATTATCTTTCCTAAACCACGTCATTTGCCTTTTTGCATAACGGCGAGTATTTGTTTTAATCTTCTCTATTGCATCACTAAGTTCTACTTTACCTTCAAAGTATTCAAACAATTCCTTATATCCAACGGTGTTTAGTGCAGGGAAATCTTTGAAGTGATATACTTGTTTTGCCTCCGTTATTAATCCTTCTTCAATCATATTATCCACCCTTTTGTTTATTCTCTCAATTAAAAGAGGTCTATCCATTAGTAATCCAAATTTTATTATTGCAAAATCTCGTTTTTTATGCCTATTATTCAAAAAAGAGGAGTAGGGTTTATTTGTTTGATAAATAACATCCAATGCTCTAATTAATCTAACAGGATTATTTATATCAACAATTCCATAATATTTAGGATCTTTTTTTTGAAGCTCTTCCTGCAAAGGGAGTAATCCTTTTGTTTTATATATGTTATTTAACTCTTCTCTTATCGTTTCATTGCTATTGGGCAAACAATCCATTCCATTACATATAGCATCCACATACATACCACTTCCTCCTGTTAGGACTAAATTGTCGTATTTTTTAAATAACTCTTCAATTTTTTCCATTGCATCCTTCTCATATAAGCCTGCATTGTAGCTTTCCTTTATAGAAATATGTTTAATGAAGTGATGTTTTATCTCAGATAATTCCTCCTCAGAGGGAGATGCAACTCCAATTGAAAGTTCCTTATAGAATTGACGTGAGTCTGCTGAAAGTATTTCAGTGTTTAGCTCCTTTGCAATAAGGATAGCTTGTTTTGTTTTTCCCACAGCAGTTGGACCAATAAGTACAATTAAATTCTTATTCACTTTCTTTTTCTTTTGTTTTCTTAAATTCTATACCCATATCCTTTGCTTTATCAAACATAAACTGCATTGCCTTTTCTCTATCATTTGGAATTACTCCATCTAATATTGCATCCTTTATGCTATTTTTTATTTCCCCAATAATTTTTGAAGGAGGTATATTGAAAAAATGCATAATATCCTCTCCGCTAATAGGAGGTTGAAATTCTCTTATGCGATCTTTTTCCTCTATCTCTATTAGTTTCCTCTTAACAATCTTAAAGTTTTCTCTAAAACGTAGGACTTTATTATAATTTTTTGAAGTAATATCAGCCTGACAAAGTATCATTAGATCGTCAATATCATTACCTGCATCAAATAAAAGGCGTCTTATAGCCGAATCGGTAACGATATCTTCTGCAAGAATTATTGGTCTAAGGTGCAGAGCCACTAATTTCTCAACCTTATGCATCTTTTCATCCAAAGGAAGGTGAAGTTTTCTAAAAATGCTTTTAACCATTTTAGCTCCCTTATGCTCGTGTCCATAGAAGGTATAGCCGATTTTAGGGTCAAAACGCTTTACTAAGGGTTTAGCAATATCGTGTAATAGGGCAGCCCATCGCAGAAATAGGTCATTGCTTTCTTTGGAAACATTATCCAAAACCTCCAAAGTGTGTTTGAAATTATCCTTATGAGAAAACTTACCAATAGAATCTACGCCCTTTAAGGCAGAAATTTCAGGTAAAATCAAAGGTAGTATCCCGCAATAGTCCATTTGCTTAAACGCTCTTGAAGGAGTGGGAGAGAGAATCATCTTATTTAATTCCTCAGTTATGCGTTCAAAGGAAAGAATCTCCACTCTATAAGCATTTTCCTTTATGGCATCAAAGGTTTCATTGCTTATAAAGAATCCCTTTTGAACTTCAAAACGAATGGCTCTAAGCATTCTTAGAGGATCATCACAAAAGGTTATATTGGCATCCAAAGGTGTTCTTATTATCTTATTTTTTATATCCTCCAAACCATTAAATCTATCAATCAATTCCCCGTAATTGTCTCCACTAAGTGAAATTGCTAAGGCATTAATTGTAAAATCCCTTCTATCTAAATCATCTTCCAATGTTCCATCTTCAACTATTGGTTTTCGGGAGTCTCTATTATAGGATTCTTTTCTTGCACCCACAAATTCAATTTGCCAATTATAGTTGTTATGATAGTAATTTAGCATGGCAGTGCCGAAGTTTTTAAAAACTGTAACGTTGTTTTTTCCTCCTAAAAGTTTAGAAACCTCATTAGCAAAGTCTATTCCGCTACCTACACAAAGAATATCTATATCCTTACTATCTATATCTAATATTGTATCTCTAACCCATCCACCAACAACGTATGCTTTTATGCCAGTGTTTAAAGAAACCTGCTTTACTATATCAAAGATTGGGTGTGTTAATTTAGAACAAAGCCTCATTTTTGTTTTATCTTACTTGTAAAGAAAAATCATTATTTAACTACTTTTTTAGGATTTAAAGCAACAAAAGAAGCCCAAGAGGAACTTTTTTTTGTATTGGTTTTCTTTTGTGGCTGTCCCTCTTCCATATTATTTTGATATAAGTGACAAACTGCAACAGCTAAGGCGTCAGTTGCATCAAGGTATTTAGGGATTGTTGCAAATTTTATTATCCTTTGAAGCATAAAAGCCACCTGTTCTTTTGAAGAAGAACCATTTCCTGTTATTGATTGTTTGATTTTTTTTGGGGAATATTCCATAAAAGGAACTCCACGAGAGAAAGCAGCAGCGATACATAAGCCTTGTGCTCTTCCTAAAAGCAACATGCTTTGTACGTTTTTACCATAAAAAGGTGCTTCTATTGCTAAGATATCTGGTTTATATTTATCTATTATTTCAATAATACAATCAAAAAGATGCTTCATCCTTGTTGCCATATCCTTTATCTTTCCCAGCTTTAAGACATCCATTTCCAATAAAAAGGTATCTTTTCCTCTTTGTTCAATAATAGAATATCCCAATATGTTTGTTCCGGGATCAATACCCAAAATTCTACGTTCAAACTCCATTTAATTGTATCCTTATTTTGTCGGGTCGGCAACCGACCTTTATTTTTCCTAACGGAAGTCTGGCTGTTTTTTTATAAAATCATCAATCCGACAGGTAAAATAAAAGTCAGTTGCCTACTTTTGTTTAATTTTTCGTTAAGCAAAAGTACAAAATATAACCTAATAATATGGTTTTTTATGTTTTCCTTATAGGAAAAAAGATTATTTGTTTTGTGAAAATAAAATTAAAATTAAAGAAAAAAGAGTAGTTAATTGTTTAGTATAGCATAGTTTTTACTCTTTCTAAACTTTCAATAAAGAGGTCTATTTCATCTTTTGTATTGTATATAGCAAAGGAAACTCTGTTTGTTCCAACTATATTAAAGTGTTGCATCACTGTTTGAGCACAATGATGTCCTGTTCTTATTGCTATTGAAAACTGATCTAATAGTGTTCCTACATCAAAAGGATGAACATTTTCTAAGTTAAAGGAAATTGCACCCACTCTTTTAGGAGTTTTTCCATAAATAATAGCTCCGCTTTTCCTTAATTTCTCTTCACAATATCCTAAAAGCTCGTCCTCGTATTCTTCAATATTTTTATAGCCAATATTATTTATGTAGTTAATAGCTTCTTTTAATGCAATTGTATCCCCAACATTTGGCGTTCCTGCTTCAAATTTATAGGGCAATTCATTAAATGTTGTTTTTTCAAATGTGACATGCTCTATCATTTCACCGCCTCCCTGATAAGGAATCATCCTATCAAGAAATTCTCTTTTGCCATAAAGGACGCCAATTCCCATAGGAGCATATAGTTTATGACCAGAAAAAGCATAGAAATCGCAATCTAAGTCTTGAACATTAACACTAAAATGAGGGACTGCTTGTGCTCCATCAACTAATACAGGAATATTTTTTTTGTGAGCTATTTCAATGACTTTTTCTATATCATTTCTTACTCCTAAGGCATTAGAAACATGGGTTAAAGATACAAGTTTTGTTTTTGAATCTATAAGGGAAGTTAATTTATCAATTTGTAGTTCTCCTTCATCATTCATTGGCAAAACTCTTATTTGGAAATCAACAACATTTTGCATCAATTGCCAAGGAACAATATTGGAATGGTGTTCCATTTGAGAGATAATGATATTGTCTTTACTCTTTACAAAACTTTTAATAAAGCTATTTGCAACAAGGTTTATGCTTTCTGTTGTACCTCTTGTAAATATAATCTCTTGTTTTTCTTTTGCACCAATAAATTCTCTTACTTTTTCTCTTGCATCTTCATAATCCGAAGTTGCCTTTTGAGCAAGGAAATGTACAGCACGATGAATGTTGGCATTTTCTTTAAGGTAGTAATCCTCTATTGCCTTAACTACGCAAAGAGGTTTTTGAGTTGTGGCAGCATTATCAAAGTAGATAAGATTACGATTATTAATTTTTGTATTTAGTATAGGAAAATCCTTTCTTATTTTTTCTACATCAATCATATCTTATCTACTTTTATGTGTTTATATAGTTTTTATAGGTTTTATAGGTTATTTATTTAGGACAATATCTGGAATTTCTATCATATTTTTTACATAATGAAAGGTTATTCCTTTTAGGTATTGAGGAGTTATATCTTCAATATCTTTTCTGTTTTGTTCAGAAAGAATAATGTCTGTTATCTTTGAACGCTTAGCAGCTAATATTTTCTCCTTTATACCTCCAACAGGTAGGACTTGTCCTCTAAGAGTTATTTCTCCTGTCATAGCATAATTACTCTTTACTTTTCTATTTGTAAAAATACTAACCATAGAAGTAAACATTGTTATTCCAGCAGAAGGACCATCCTTTGGCGTTGCTCCTTCGGGAACATGTATATGTAGATTCATGGTTTCAAATTTTGAAGAATCAATTCCCAATTCCTCAGAATGAGCTTTAAGATATTCATAAGCTAAGGTTGCACTCTCTTTCATTACATCTCCTAAATTTCCTGTCAGAGTTAAATTTCCTTTTCCCTTACTTGTAGATGCTTCAATAAATAGTATCTCTCCTCCAACCTGTGTCCAAGCTAAGCCTGTTACAACTCCAACAACATCTTTTTCTAAGTGCATTTCGTGTTCAGAGGAAGGAAGTCCTAATATATCTTTTAGCTCACTTTCTTTTATGGCTTTTGAATATTCACTTTCTTTTGCAAGTTGTACTGCACGATAACGTACAATTTTTGCTATCCTTTTTTCTAATTGACGAACACCACTTTCTCTTGTATATTCATTTATTACTTTGCTAAGAACATTATCAGGAATAGAGATCTGGCTTTTTGATAGTCCATGTTCGGATATTTGTTTTGGAATAAGATGTCTTTTTGCTATTTCTAACTTTTCTTCAAATATGTATCCCGAAATATCTATAACTTCCATCCTATCTAAAAGTGCAGGCTGTATAGAGTTTAATGTGTTTGCCGTTGCAATAAACATAACTCTTGAAAGGTCATAATCAATATCAAGATAATTATCATGAAAGGCTGTGTTTTGTTCTGGGTCTAATACTTCCAACATAGCAGAAGAAGGATCGCCATTTACTGTCATTCCTGCAACCTTATCAATTTCGTCTAACACAAATACAGGATTGGAAGACTTAGCTTTATTTATGGATTTAAGGATTCTGCCCGGCATAGCTCCAATATATGTTCTTCTATGTCCTCTTATTTCGCTTTCATCATTCAATCCGCCCAAAGCCATACGTATATAATTCCTACCAATTGCTTTTGCTATGGATTTTCCTAATGAAGTCTTACCAACACCAGGAGGACCCACCAAACACAATATAGGAGATTTCATATCACCTTTTAGTTTTAATACTGCAAGATACTCAATAATTCTTTCCTTAACCTTTTCCAAGCCGTAATGATCCTTATCTAATATCTTTTTTGCTTTGGATATATCAAAATTATCCGAAGTATATTTGTTCCAAGGTAAGTCAATCATAAAGGTAAGATAGTTCAATTGGACAGAATAGTCAGGAGATGAACTATGCATTCTTTCTAATTTCTTTACCTCCTTATCAAAAACTTCCTTTACTTCCTTACTCCAAAGTTTGCCTTTTGCCTTTTCTTTTAATTCTTTTACAGCTTCCTCAATAGGATTACTTCCTAATTCTTCCTGAATTGTTTTTAATTGTTGGGTAAGGAAATATTCCCTTTGTTGTTTATCCAAATCATTAGAAACCTTTTGTTGAATTTGAACCTTTACTTCTTGCATTTGGACTTCCTTAGATAGGATTGAAAGCACCTTAGTTGCTCTAAGAGAAAAACTATTTACCTCTAATAGTTTCTGTTTATCATCTAATGCTATATCCAAATGAGCAGATATGTAGTTCAAAAGAAAGTATGGGTTGTTTATATTTTGGATTGCAAAGGTTAGATCTGTTGGTAAATTGGGCGTAAGTTTTATTAATTTTATGTATATATCCTTCATTGCTCCAACCAAAGCTGCAGCATTTTTAGGTATTACCTTAGCTCCATCGGGTAATATGCTAACATCACCATACCAATATGGCTCAACAGATGTTATACTATTTAAAGAGAAACGATCCAATCCTTGCATTATAACCATAGTTGTTCCATCTGGCATATTTAAAGTACGAACAACCTTAGCTAAGGTGCCAACCTTATATAGATCATCCATATCTGGGTCGTCTGCATCATTTTTTTGAGCAACTACACCAATGATTAATTTCTTCTTATAGGCGTCTTTTATCAACTTAATTGACTTATCCCTTCCTGCTGTTATAGGAATAACAATAATAGGAAAGAATACATTACCTCTAAGAGGTAATAACGGAACAGAGGAAGGAAGATCGGTTATTGTAAAATCTATTGCCTCATCGTCATTTATTATAGGTATGAACTCTGGTTCTTGACCAAAGAATTGTTTAATTGAATTTTTTTTGTCTTCAAACATTTTTATCTTAGTCTATTGCTTTTACGCGTTTGATTAAAAATGTGTCGGAGTATCTTTTTATCTTCATCACTTAGGCTCTTATCTCTTCTTTGCATCATCCTATTGCTAACTTCAAGTGCCTTATCAAAATCATATTGTTTCAATCCTGCACTTGTGCCGCCCCAAGCAAAGGAAGGGATGAAGTTACGTTGGTAGCCCGCTCCGTAAATATTAGAAGATATTCCAACAACTGTCCCTGTGTTAAACATAGTGTTTATTCCACACTTTGAATGGTCGCCAAAAATCGTGCCACAGAAAGTTTGTCCAGTTGCAACAAAGGTCTTTTTATGTATATTCCACAATCTAACTTCCTCATAAGTATTCTTTAAGTTGGAAGCATTAGTATCTGCTCCCAAATTACACCATTCCCCTATGACAGAATTTCCGATAAATCCGTCATGAGCCTTATTTGAATAACCAAAAATGACAACATTGTCCAATTCACCTCCAACTTTGGAGTATGGTCCTAAGGTTGTGCCACCATACATCTTGGAATTTAGCTTCAAAACAGAGTGTTCTCCCATAGCAAATGGTCCTCTTATAACACTACCTTCCATAATTTCTGCATCCTTACCTATATATATAGGACCATTTAGTGAATTTAAACATGCATACTCCACCTTTGCACCCTCTTCAACAAAGATATTATCTCCCAGAATGCGATTTGTTGCACTTAATTTCTGAGATTTCCTACCCTTAGTTATCAATTCAAAGTCATCAATTATTGCTTTTGAATTATAAACATATATATCCCAAAGATTGTTAATCTTTATAAAATCTTGTTCAATTTCAATTTTTTGAGGATTATCCTCACTTGGAGATATGAACTCATCTCTTGTCTTATGCATAGCCACAATATAGCCATCGCAAATAATAACCTCATTCAAATTTAATCCCTTTATCTTTTCAACCAACCAAGGTGTTGGACATACGGAACTATTAATAAGTGTCATACTTTCTGTAAATTCTGTTGGATATTTATCAGAAAGATAATCCTCTGTTAGAGTTGAGGTCTTTTCTTGCAAATATTTTTCCCATTTTTCCCTAATAGTTAATATGCCTATTCGCATATCACAAACTGGTCTTAAATAACTAAGGGGCAATAGTGACTTTCTTGTGTCATCATCAAATAGAATGTAGCTCATAATCTTTTATATATTTTTTTGTATAATTAATTTACTTTTTCAACTTCTAATACATTGAACGTAAATATATGGATTTTGTTATACAAAAACCAGTAATTTTGTCCCAAAAAAAGAAAAAATTTACAAAAAGGATAAAAAAAACAGCTGCTTGCCAGCATTCCATTAGGGAAAAATAAAGGTCGGTTGCCGACAAATAGCGTTTTATTTTTATGAAATTATTAATGTATAATCATAAAACCAGCCTTCCATTAGGGAAAAATAGAGGTAGGCTTATGATATTTTATTAAGAGCTTTTAATATCTTTTCAATAGAAAGATCAATTTCTTGGTATGTTATAGTTAAAGGGGGTTTTATGCTTAAACAACCCTCATTAAAAAGGTGTGTTCCTGTAATAATTCCCTCTTCAAAGCAAGAAATTAGAGCCTCTTTCCATTTTTTAGGTTCATTTAACACAATACAATTGAAAAGACCTTTACCTCTTACTTCTTTAATTTGAGGATGCACCAATTTTTGTCTATAAATCTCTCCTTTTTTCTCTACATCCTCCATTATGTTTTCCTTAATTAAGACCTTTAAAGAGGCACGAGCGGCAGCCAAAGATAGGGGATGACCTCCAAAAGTTGAGGCATGTCCAATCAAAGGATGATGATTGTTTAGGGAATCCATAACTTTCTTCTTGCCAATAAAGCCTCCTATTGGCATTCCTCCACCCATACTCTTTGCAATACATATTATATCGGGCAAAATGTCATAATTCTGAAAAGCAAATAGCTTTCCTGTTCTTCCAAATCCCGTTTGTATTTCATCCATAATAAGGAGTGCTCCAACTTCTTTGCAACGTTGTTGTAGTTTTTTCAAATAATCATTCTCTGGAAGTATAACTCCTGCTCCTGCTTGTATTGTTTCAGAGACAACACATGCTGTTTGTTGGGTTATTTTTTGAAGATCTTCAACATTATTAAACTCTATTGAAGAACACATAGGTATTAATGGACGGAATGGTGCAGTGAATTTCTCATCGCTCATCAAACTTACAGCTCCCATAGTTGAGCCATGATAGGAGTTTTTCATTGATATAACCTCTGGACGTTTGGTATAGAGCTTAGCAGTCTTTATTGCCCCTTCAATAGCTTCCGATCCTGAATTGACAAAAAAGATTTGTTGATACTTATTTTCTAATAAGCCCATAATCTTTCTTGCATATAGGTATTGTTGTCTTTGAATAAACTCTCCATAAACCATAAGATGGAGGGATTTATACATTTGTGAGCGGATAGCTTTTAAAACTTTGGGATGATTATGTCCTATGTTGGCAACACAGATTCCTGAAAGCATATCAATATATTGTTTATCTTCAGAGTCCCAAACATAGATTCCTTCTGCTCTTCTGGCATCTACCATTATTGGGTCTATCTCTCCAACCTGTGCAACGTATTTTCTGAATTCATCTGGTGTAATTATCATAAATTAATTCCTTTTTATAATATTATTGTGCAAATGTAGTTATATTTTTTGTTAAGGTTTGTATCTTTGCAAAGCAATAAATTAATTTTAATAACAATATATGAGACGCTCAAAATTAATTTTCTTACTCTTTTATGTAATGTTTTTTTCTTTTCAAGCAAGGAGTCAATACTCCATAAAACTTGAAATAAAGGGAAATAAAGACTCTGTTATGTATATGGGTTATTATTTTAAAAACTCAACTTATGCATTGGATACGGCATATAATAATAATGGAAAATTTATTTTTGAAAAAAAAGATAAAACATTAGATGATGGACTTTATTTTTTCTCAACAAAAGATGGGAAATACATAGAGTTTATAGTTCAAAACAATCAAAAATTTTCTTTAAAGACAGATGAAAAGAACTGGATAGAGAATATGAGGATAAAAAACTCTAAGGAAAACCAGCTATATTTTGAATACTTAAAGGAAAACGACAAAAACGTAAAGGAATTAAAAAAGATAAATAATCAAAAAAATAGTTTAACAGATTCAATATATCAACAAAAACTTTCTTTCCTAAGAAGCAAAAACGATAGTTTAAAGGAGGAGTTTATAAATAAAAATCCAGATCACCTACTCTCTAAGATGTTTTTAGCAACAAAGGGAATAAAAATTCCAAATTTCCCAACAATATACAAAAATGATAGTATTGTAGATTCAGCCTCTATGCAAAGAGAGAGATTTGACTATTATGTTCATCACTACTTTGATAATATAGACCTAAAATGCGATGGCTTACTACATACTCCTAAGGAGGTTTTCTTTAATCAATACAATAACTATTGGGAAGAGCTTATGAAGTATGAAATAAAAGATAGCATATTTTCTCTTGCTCAATATTGGATTGAGAAAACAAGGGGTACGAAAATTATGTTCCGCTTCTTCGTTCATGATATTACTGAAAGGTACCTAAAAAGTCAATATATGGGACACGATGAAGTATATATAAATATGATAAATCGGTATTACGCAACGGGAGAAGCCACTTGGATGCCTCCAACAGCATTAGATAAGGAAGTAGAAAGGGCAAGGCTATGGTCAAATTCAATGTTGCTAAAAACAATACCCGATTTGGTATGTCCCGATTCAAATGGTGTCTTTCATAATCTTTATAGTTTAAAAAGCAAGTATAAGATTCTTATATTTTGGTCTTATGATTGCGGACATTGTATTAAAGAAGTACCAAAGATTTATGAGTTCTACAAAAAATATAAAGATAGTTTGGATGTAGAAGTTATGGCTGTAAATTCTGGTGTTGATGTCCAGCAGTGGAAAGAAAAGGTTTCCTTCCTAAAATTAGATTGGTTAAATGTAAATGGCTTAATTGCAAATTACGATTGGAAAGATTACTTTGATGTGGAAACAACACCTGTGGTCTTCATATTAGATAAGGATAATAGAATAGTTGGAAAAAAAATACCAGCAGATAATATTGAAGAATATATTAAACTATATGATGAAGGTAAGATTAAGTTTTAGTTTTTTCTTTCTTTTTTTTCTTTTAAGCCTTTGTGCATTTTCGCAAAGAAGTTATGATATTACCTTCAATATAGAAGGACTTTTAGCAAAGCAAATAGTAATTAAGTCCTACTATGGGAAGGATAAAATTGTTATAGACACACTTAATAAGGATGAAAACAATAATTTTCATCTTAAAAAAGATAGTATATTCCCTTCAATTGCTATGGTCTATTATCAAAACTATGAACTATTCACCTTTCTCTTTGGAAAGGATACCTCATTTACAATAAATATAGATATGGATTGGAATTTCCATATTGAAAACTCAAAGGATAATGACCTGTATTTTGAATATCAAAAAGAGAATACTTTTCTTAGGCTACTATATTCTCAAATTAAAGAAACTCAAATAAAGGATTCCACAACAAGAGATAGCCTAATTGAAGAATATTCAAAGAAAAGAAACTCCTTTATTTTGTTTCAAAAAGATTTTTTCCAAAACTATCCAAACCATATCCTAACAAAGATAGATAATGCCTTTAAGCAAGTGCCCCTAAAAGAAGATTTCTTTATTGGAGAAAAAATAGATACAACAAAAAGAAAAGAAATTATATACTATATAAGAAAGAATTTTTGGAACAATTTCAACTTTTCAGATTCAATATTTATGGGAACTCCTCAATTTTTCAATCATTTTAAAAGATATATCTCTGAGGCAACAATTCAAAGAGGGGATTCCATTGCAGAAAGTCTAAAAGACTTTATAGTTATGGCTAATAATAATGGGGGAGAACTATATTCAAAATACGTATTTGACTATATGATTGAACAAAATATTGATATTCCTTTTGCATATAATGAAGATAGAATGGTGGAAATAGTAGATAGGGTGGTAAATGATTCAATAACTCCATTTGTTTCTCCTTCGCAAATTATGGAATTGAGAATTAAAGCTGATAGGATAAGACCACTTTTGGTTGGAAAGAAGTTTTCTAATTTTTCAGAAAAGGATTTTTCAAATAAAACACATAATCTTTATGATATAAAAAGTAGATATACAATTGTATATTTTTGGGCTGCGGGCTGTGAGTCTTGCAAAAAGGATATAGATATATTGAAAAATTTTTATAAAAACTACCATAAAATATACGACTTTGAGATATATAGTATAGATTTAAATGAAGACTTGTCTCAAAGCATTGAATTTAATACTAAGACTCCTTTTTCTTGGATAGTAGTAAAGACAACACCAGAGGAGATTATGAAAAAATATAACTTAGATATAAGTCTAACTCCCGATATATATATATTGGATGAGGAAAAAAGAATTGTAAATCACACTCCATTATATTCACAAGTTATAAAAACAATAAAGCAATTAATAAGTTTGGATAAGGAGAAAGAGGATTAAAAAACAAAAAAATAATAATAAAAAATTAAAAAAGAAATTATGACATTAATTAAATCGATTTCGGGATTTCGTGGAACAATAGGCGGAAAAGAGGGTGATAATTTAACACCTTTGGATATTGTAAAATTCACCTCTGCCTTTGCTCAGTTTATAAAGGAGGAGACAAATAAGGAAAGGATAAAAATAGTTGTTGGTTATGATGCAAGAATATCTAAGGATATGGTATCATATATTGTTAATGGAACACTAATGGCTATGGGTGTTGATGTAATAGATACATCATTATCAACAACTCCAACAGTAGAGATGGCAGTTACTTGTTTCAATGCAGATGGAGGAATTATCCTTACAGCATCTCATAACCCTAAACAATGGAATGCCCTAAAACTATTGAACAATAAAGGAGAATTTATAAATAAAGAGCAAGGTGAAAGAGTGCTTCTTTTAGCAGAGGAAGAAAATTTTTCTTTTGCACAAGTGGATAATCTTGGTGAGTATAGAAAAGATGATACTACAATAGAGAAACATATAGATAAGATTATTAATCTTCCTTTGGTGGATACAGAATTGATAGAAAAGGCAAACTTTTCTGTAATTTTTGATAGTGTTAATTCCTCAGGGGGAATTGTTTTACCACAACTCTTAAAGGCATTAAAGGTTAAAAGGATTGTTGGATTAAATACCCAAGCTAATGGCATATTTGCTCATAATCCTGAGCCTTTAAATGAAAACATAACAGAGATTTGCTCTAAGATTGTGGAACAAGGGTGCGATGTAGGCTTTGTTGTAGATCCCGATGTTGATCGTTTAGCTATTGTTTGTGAAAATGGAGAGCCTTTTGTTGAAGAATACACCTTAGTGTCTATTGCAGATTATGTTCTATCTAATAGAAAAGGAAACACAGTATCTAATCTTTCTTCCACTATGGCTTTGAAAGATATAACAGAAAACAAGTATAACCAACATTATTTTGCCTCTGCCGTAGGGGAAGTCAATGTTATAGAAAAGATGAAAGAGCATTCTGCCATAATAGGAGGGGAAGGCAATGGAGGAATTATTTACCCTGAGTTGCATTATGGAAGAGATGCCTTAGTTGGAATAGCACTATTTTTAACTCTTTTGGCTAAGAAAAAGATGAAATGCTCAGAGTTAAAGGCAACATATCCTCAATATTTTATCTCAAAAAATAAGATAGAGTTAAACAATACAATAAATGTTGATGATATATTGAAGAAAATGGCAGAGAAATATTCCAATAATGAAATTATAACCATAGATGGAGTGAAGATAATCTTTAATAATTCATGGGTACATCTAAGAAAATCCAACACAGAACCAATAATTAGAATATATTCTGAAAGCAAAACCAAAGAGGATGCAGACAATCTCGCTCTTAAAATAATAGAAGAGATAAAGCAACTAACACCACCAAGTGGCTTTTGATTGTCCTTGCGGAAGTCTGGTTGTCGGCAACCGACCTTTATTTTTCCTTGCGGAAGTCTGGTTCTATAATTACAAATCTTTTATCCGACAGGTAAATAAATGCCGCTTGGCGGTCGGAAGTATAGTATTACATTTATACATCAATAATCTTATAAAGATAAAAACGCTGTATTAAAAAAACAATAGGGGAAAAAATACATCATTTTTTCCCCTTATTCATTTTTAAATTTTTTTTAACATTTCCAACCCCATTTTTTGCCAAATTTTAACATATTTTCATCAAAAAAGCACAAAATTTGACGAATTTTTAACATTTCACTCAATTTTTCAATTTTGCAACTCCAAAATTTGTTAAAATTTTGCCAAATTATTAATCAATTAATCCTCAATACAATTAAAGCAAATTTCAATATAATTTTTCAGAATTTTAATTAAAAAAACTAAATCCTCATTTTTCCAAAATAAAACGCTGTTTTAGTTTGCTAAAACGAAGAAATAATTTGCTAAAACCTCGTTTTAATTTTCTAAAACGAAGATTTGGTTAGAGGTAATACACTGATAATTAAGTGATTATTTTATAAATATAAAGAAAAATGAAATTTGGAAATATTAGAGCTTTATTGCCCTAAAAAGAAACTTTGTTTCGGCAAAGATACAAAAAAGATTTGATAAATGCAAATGGCGATTTTCAATTTTGAAGTTTCGGAATTTAACATTTGAAGGGAAAAATGTTAAAAATTTTTGAAAATGCATTTTTTATATATCAAAATAATGAGATTCATTCCATTGTAAAATTAATATTATACGCAAATAATGATAATTTGTTTAAATAAACAATACTTACAAGGGGGGGATCCCATTTCTATTGGTTGTTTTGTGTATTAAACAATCTTCATATCGTTTTTCACCATTATTCTTACCAATTCTTCAAAAGAGGTTGTCTCTGGATTCCATCCTAAGAGTTTTTTTGCTTTTGAAGGGTCGCCTAAAAGAGTTTCTACCTCAGAGGGACGGAAGTATTTTTCATCAACTTCAACCAAGACTTCATTATTTGCAGCGTTTATTCCTTTTTCATTTACTCCTTCTCCCTGCCAAATAAGGTTTATTCCTGCTTCTTTGAAGGCTAAGGTGCAAAACTCCCTAACAGAATGTTGCTTTCCTGTTGCAATAACAAAATCTTCTGCTGTGTGATGTTGTAGCATAAGCCACATACATTCCACATAATCCTTTGCATATCCCCAATCTCTTAAAGAAGAAAGATTACCAAGATATAGTTTATCCTGTTTTTTCTGTGCTATACGGCTTGCAGCCAAAGTTATTTTTCTTGTTACAAAGGTTTCTCCTCTTCTTTCACTTTCGTGATTAAACAAAATTCCATTAACGGCAAACATATTATATGCCTCTCTATAGTTTTTTGTTATCCAATAACCATACATCTTAGCCACTCCATAAGGGGAACGAGGATAGAAAGGTGTCGTTTCCTTTTGAGGAATTTCTTGAACCAAGCCATATAATTCGGAAGTTGATGCTTGATATATCTTACATTTTTTTTCTAAATTCAAAATTCTTATTGCCTCAAGTAGTCTTAATGTACCAATAGCATCAGTTTCTGCTGTGTATTCAGGAACATCAAAAGAAACTTTAACATGACTTTGTGCTGCCAAATTGTATATTTCATCAGGTTGTACAAGTTGTATTATCCTAATTAAAGAACTTGAATCGGTTAAATCGCCATAGTGAAGGTTTATTGCTCTTTTCTTATGCATATCCTTTACCCATTCATTTAAATATAGGTGTTCTATTCTTCCTGTATTAAAAGAAGAACTACGGCGAATTATACCATGAACTTCATAGTTCTTTTCAAGGAGAAACTCTGCTAAAAAACTTCCATCTTGTCCTGTTATACCTGTAATTAAAGCTACTTTCATATAATTTATTTTTTTTATATTTTTTGTTTGTATTTAATTTCTATTTTTTTTAACTCTTATATAACTATATTATTAGAATAGGAATTAAAGTCTTCCATCAATTATTTTCTTATCTAAAAATCCTTTTACATCATATATTACCGAGTTTTCTTTTCTCAAAGAAGTAAAATTGATATTTGCAAATTCCTTATGTGCTACTGCTAATATTATGGCATCATATCTTTCATTATTGTCCATATTATTTCTTATCCCAACTGCATATTCTTTTTCTACCTCTTCCTTATTTGCTAATGGATCAAATATTGTTATATCGTTTGTGTATTGTTGCAATGTGTGATAAATATCTATTATTTTTGTGTTACGAATATCGGGACAATCCTCCTTAAAGGTAAATCCCAATATTAGGACTTTTGCACCTTTAACAAGTATTCCTTTTTTGTTCATAAGTTTTATTGTTTGGTTTGCCACATATTCTCCCATATTATCATTAAGTCTTCTTGCGTTTGTCATAATACGAGGAAGCACTCCATAGACCTGTGCTTTTTGTATTAGATAATAAGGATCAACACCAATGCAATGTCCTCCCACTAAACCGGGTTTTATGTTTATAAAGTTCCATTTTGATGCTGCTGCTTCTAAAACTTCAAAGGTATCTATATTCATTGCATTAAATATCTTGGCAAGTTCATTAACAAATGCTATATTAACATCCCTTTGAGAGTTTTCTATAATCTTTGAAGCCTCTGCAACCTTTATTGAGGAGGCTTTATGAGTACCATTTATTAAAACAGAATTATATACCTCATCAACAATAGTTGCAACTTCTGGTGTTGAACCAGAGGTTACTTTTCTTATCTTTTCAACAGTATGCTCTTTATCTCCTGGATTTATTCTTTCAGGGGAATACCCTGCAAAGAAGTCTTCATTGAATTTTAAGTTGGAGAACTTTTCCACAATTGGCAAACATTCTTCTTCTGTCACGCCGGGATATACAGTGGATTCATAAACTACAATATCTCCTTTTGATATTACCTTTCCAACACTTTCACTTGCTTTAATAAGAGGTTGTAGGTTGGGATTGTTAAACTCGTCTGTTGGAGTTGGGACAGCAACAACATAGAAGTTGCATTCTTTTATGTCTTCTAAAAGTGTTGTACATTTAAATCCATATTTTGTTATTGCTTCTTGGAGTAAGGTATTATCCACTTCCATTGTAGAGTCAATACCACTCATCAATTCATCAACTCTTGCCTTATTTAGATCAAATCCTATCGTTTTATATTTTGTGGAAAACAATCTTGCTAAGGGTAAGCCAACATAACCCAATCCTATTACTGCTATTTTTTTCATTTTATAATTATTATGTTTTTTAAGAAAAGAAATTTATCTATTGGAATACATATTTTCGTAGTATTTTTCATATTCACCAGATGTGACATTATCCATCCATTGTTGATTATCCAAATACCATTTTACTGTTTTTTCTATACCTTCTTCAAATTGTAGGGATGGTCTCCACCCAAGTTCTTTTTCTAATTTTGTTGCATCAATTGCATAACGCAAATCATGTCCTGCTCTATCGGTAACGTAGGTTATTAAGTTATCGCTTTCTCCTTCTTTATTTCCTAATAGTTTATCCACAGTTTTTATTATGACCTTTATCAAATCTATATTGCTCCATTCATTAAATCCTCCTATATTATATGTCTCTCCAACCTTTCCTTTGTGAAATACAATATCTATTGCTCTTGCATGGTCTTCAACATATAGCCAATCTCTAACATTTTCTCCCTTGCCATAAACAGGTAGAGGTTTTTTATTTCTAATATTATTGATGAATAGAGGAATTAATTTCTCTGGGAATTGATAAGGTCCGTAGTTATTTGAACAATTTGTTATGATAATTGGTAGGGAATATGTGTCGTGAAAAGCTCTTACAAAATGATCACTGCTTGCCTTTGAAGCAGAATATGGAGAGTGAGGATCGTATTTTGTGTTTTCTGTAAATAGGGTATTGTCAAATTGAAGGGCACCATAGACTTCATCGGTTGATATATGATAGAACATCTTTCCAGAAAAGTCATCCTTCCAACATTCTTTTGCAGCTTGCAATAAGGAAAGTGTTCCTAAAACATTAGTACTTGCAAAGGTGAAAGGATCCTTAATACTTCTATCTACATGACTTTCGGCAGCCAAATGCAATACGCCTTCAATATTATTATCTTTAAATATGTTTAATATTGTTGGAAAATCACAAATATCAGCCTTAATGAATTTATAATTTGGTTTATTTTCTATATCTTTTAAGTTTGCCAAATTGCCTGCGTATGTCAATTTGTCAAGATTAATTATATTATAAGAAGGGTATTTATTTACAAATAATCTTACAACATGAGAGCCAATAAAACCTGCTCCTCCTGTAATTAAAATAGTCTTTCCCATTATTTTTTCTTTTATTAATTTTTATTAATTTTTTTATCTATTGTTCAATAAGCTGCATTAGATATTGTCCATATTGATTCTTTAACATTGGACGAGCAACCTCTTCTAACTTTTCTTTACTAATCCATCTCTTATTATATGCTATCTCTTCCAAGCAAGCAATCTTTAAACCTTGACGTTTTTCTATAACTTCAACAAAGGATGATGCCTCATATAAAGATTCGTGTGTTCCTGTATCAAGCCATGCAAATCCTCTACCTAAGAGTTGAACCTTTAGATTACTTTCTTCTAAAAATTTTTGATTTACACTTGTTATTTCCAATTCTCCTCTTTGAGATGGTTTAATGTTTTTTGCTACATCTACAACCTTATTTGGGTAAAAATATAATCCAACAACAGCATAGTTGGATTTAGGATTTAAAGGTTTTTCTTCAATAGAAAGAACATTTCCTTTTTCATCAAACTCTGCCACTCCATAACGTTCGGGATCATTAACCCAATATCCAAAAACAGTAGCCTTATTATTTTTTTCTGCATCCACAACAGCCTTCTCTAACATAGAAACGAAACTTTGTCCATAAAAGATATTATCTCCTAAGACTAAACATCCCGCCTCTCCATTAAGAAATTCTTCACCTATTATGAATGCTTGTGCTAAACCATCAGGAGAGGGTTGCTCTGCATAAGAGAAATTCACACCATAGTTTTTGCCATCTCCTAATAGACGTTTAAAACATGGAAGATCTTCTGGTGTGGAAATAATTAGAATATCTCTAATTCCTGCTAACATTAAAACCGATATAGGATAATATATCATCGGCTTATCATAAATGGGTAATATTTGTTTTGAAACACCTTTGGTAATTGGATAGAGGCGTGTTCCAGATCCTCCTGCTAAAACTATTCCTTTCATAATTGTTTTATTTTTTTTACATTTTTTATCATTAATGATATGATAATATAATTCTGCAAAAGTATGATATTTTTTATTGTCTGCCAAAAGGTATATGCATTTATTTCCCTGTTGGATTAAGGATATGTAATTATAAAACCAGACTTTTGATAAGGAAAATAAAGGTCGGTTGCCGACAAATACAATAATTAACAATCAATTCCACAAAAACAAAAACTTAAAATATTATTTTTTTCAAAAGATTTTAACAATTTTTTCATCAAAAACCCCCAAATTTTAACATTTCTTCCTCATAAAAAACACAAAATTTGACGAATTTTTAACATTTTACTCAATTTTTGTCGGCAACCGACCTTTATTTTTCCTAACGGAATTT
>JAISIA010000011.1 GCA_031262295.1 Bacteroidales bacterium
ATTTGCCTCCAAAGAAAAGAACTTTTCTTTTTGTGCAAAGGATAATGTAAAACAACATCCCGTTAAAATTAAAATCAAAAACAACTTTTTCATAATTATTCTATTATTTGTAATTTATATATTGAAGATATTTTATATGCGGCACAAGGATATTAACCCTTAAAAAAAGGAAGTATAGTTTATGAAAAAGGGTGTTAGAGGTTTTCATATTTTTTACTTGTTTGTTGAGGACAAAGGTATAAAAATTATTTAATAAAAACCAAATTTCAGTAAATAAAAGTCAGCAATCCACATTTATTTATCCTAACTCAATAGGGATAATCAGCAAAGGGAATTACGTAAAATAACCAATAATAAGCGGATTTATCCTCTTGTAAGCATTGTTTTTTTATATAAATTACCAATATTTGCGTATAATATTATTTTTACAAGGGGATGAATCCCATTGTTTTGGTATATGAAAAATGTATTTTCAAAAAATATTTAACATTTTTTCCTTCAAATGTTAAAAGTCCAAACCTTCAAAATTGGGAACCACCGTTTGCATATATCAAATCTTTTTTGTATCTTTGCCAAACAAAGTTTCTTTTAAGGCAAAAACATAATAATTCCATAATAACTTATTTTTATTTTTTATGACAATACAATAGACTAATTATTAGTTTATTATCCTTAAATAAATCTTCGTTTTAGAAAAATAAATCTTCGTTTTAGTAAATTATTTCTTCGTTTTAGTAAAATAAAACAGCGTTTTATTCTGGAAAAATAAGGTTTTATTTTAAAAAATTAAAAATATAGAAAAACGGATTAAAATTTGCTTTAATTATATTGAAAATTAACCAATTAATAATTTGACGAAATTTTAACAAATTTTGAAGCTCTAAAATTGACAAATTGAGTGAAATGTTAAAAATTCGTCAAATTTTGTGTTTTTTATGAGGATTAAATGTTAAAATTTAGGGGTTTTTGGGGTTGGAAATGTTAAAATATTTAATTGAAAAGATAAGTTTGAAATATTTAATTTGTAGATTTGATTGTTATTTATTGTTTTACACAAGAAATATCCTTGTTTTAGTTAATTTACTTTAATTTCTATTTTATAAAATCCTTTTTTCAATTATTCCCTACTAGATTGAAGTATAATTATACTAAAAAAATTATAGTCTTAATATAAATTGTATATCTTTGCATCTTTAATAGCATTTATATATGTATAATGAACAATACTCTCCTCATAAGTTTAATATCTTACCTCCTGTTTGTAAGAATTTATTAATTATTAATGTCTTGATGTTTTTCCTAACATACGTCCTTTCTTCAAAGGGAATATATTTGGAAGACTATCTTGGATTACATTTTTTTAAGGCAGAGAGCTATCATTTTTGGCAGGTTATAACCTATAGTTTTATGCATGCCAACTTTAATCATCTTTTCTTTAATATGTTTGCTGTTTGGATGTTTGGATATACCTTAGAAAATATTTGGGGACAAAAACGTTTTATATTCTTTTGTTTAACCTCTGCCCTATTTGCTGCATTAACACAGGAGATAACCTACTATTTTATGTACAAAGATATTGCTTCGGGCTACTATGATTATGTTCAAATTTCGGGACAAAGAGTTCCTTATATGGATTTTCTAAACCAAATAAACACAATTGGTGCATCTGGAATTGTATTTGGTCTTCTTTTAGCCTTTGGGATGATGTTTCCAAATACTTATATTTACCTATATTTTCTTATACCTATAAAAACAAAGTGGTTTGTTATAGGTTACATACTCTTAGAACTTATTAATGGAACAATAGGAACAAGTGATGGGGTTGCACATTTTGCACATTTAGGCGGGGCATTAGGAGCTTTAATATTAATTTTACTTTGGAGAAAGGGTAAGTTTAGGTTTTAGTCTTTTTCTTTTATAAAAAACTTTTTAAATTGGAAACAAAGAATAGGAAAGATCAATTTATTATAGCCTTTATTGAGAACTTTGAAAAATCTCAACAGGTAATAGATTATGGAATATTCTTTGCTCAAAAACTAAATAAAGGACTTATCTTGCTTTATGTTTCAGATAAGAAGTATAATACTCTTTCAATAGAAAAGGCAGAGAAGGAATTAAAGAAATTAAATGAACAAATAAAGGAAGATATATTTCATTCCTATTGTGCAATTGAAGGTAGGACAAGGGATATTGTTAATAAAATATCTGAATTACTCTCGGGAGTTTTACTAATTTGTTCTTATTGTAATGAAAAACCAAGAAATAAAAAAAACAAAAAAAGAAACTACTATAAAAGTCTTTTAAATAATCTTTATCTTTCTCGTATAGCATATTTTGTTTTCCCAGAAAATATGGAATATAAGCCTATATTTAATAATGTAGTTCTCACTTTGGATAATGCAAGAGAGTGCAAGGAAAAGGTTTTGTGGGCTACATATTTTGGAAGATTTATTCTTAGCGATATAACCATATATTACCATAACTATAAGGATGAGTTTTTCCGTCATCAACTGCATTACAATATAAAATTTACTATGAAGATGCTTGATAACTTTAATATAAAGCATAGCCTTCATCTTTCTAATGATAGGAAAACTTATACTGATTATCAGGCAATGGATTATTGTATAAAGAATAATTGTGATACTATTATTTGTCAAACGACAAAAAATAGGAATTTACTTAATTCTCTTTTTGGATTAAAGGAAGAAAAGCTCTTAGAGAAAAATAATGAAAAACCTATATTGTTTTTAAATATTAGGGATGATTTATTTGTTTTATGTGATTAGACTATGATAAATGCTCTTTTAATTCTAATTGTTATTTACATTTTTTTTAGACTTATAACATCAATTATAATTCCTAAGATAACAAATTATAGGATTAATAAGTATAAGAAAGATATAAGAGAAGAAAATATTGAATTATATAAAAGATATGAAAACGGATACAATCAAAAGGTTCATCCATCAATAAAGAAATATTATGAAAATAAAAGTAAAGAATCAGAATATGAAACAAAACAAACAAAACAACAATAGCTTTATGAAAATAGATATGAAGAAGATTTACCCTCATATTATTGCAATTTTAGTCTTTTTTATTGTTAGTGCTGTGTATTTTTCTCCTGTTATTCAAGGGAAAAAACTTTTTCAAAGCGATATGATGAACTATTATGGGGTTGTCAAATCAACAGATGACTATAAGAAATCAACGGGAGAGAGTGTTAGTTGGACTGATGCAATTTTCTCAGGTATGCCTTCCTATCAAATAAGTGGTCCTTCAACCAATAATATATTTAATACCATATCCTCTCCTTTGAAATTATGGGGCTTTGAGTTGGATTTGGGAGTAATGTTTTTGTATATGTTGGGCTTTTATGTCTTTTGCATTGCCTTAGGTCTATCTCCTTGGATAGGGATTCTTTCAGGTATTGCATTTGCTCTTGCATCCTATAATATAATAATTATAGAGGTAGGACATATAACAAAGGCATGGGCAATGGCAATGATGTCTCCTATATTTGGAGCTATGCTATTAGTCTTTAAAAAGAAGTATCTTTCAGGTGGAGTCCTCTTTTGTGTTGCCTTAGGCTTGCAACTAACCTTTAATCACATTCAAATAACCTACTATACAATGCTTGCAGGCATAATTATGGGCTTGGTATATTTTGTTTATGCAATAAAAGAAAAACAAGTTAAACAATTTTTCCTTAGTTTTCTTACACTTATTGCTGCATCTCTTATTGCCATACTACCACTTTCTGCAAATTTAATGCTTAATTCAGAATATGTTTCTCATACAATGAGAGGAGGAAGTGATTTAACTATTGTTCCAAAGGGAGAAAAACAAACAAATAATGTTAAGGGTTTAACAATTGATTATGCCTTTTCTTGGAGTTATGGTATAGGAGAAAGTCTTTCTATACTAATTCCAGATGCTCGTGGAGGAGGGTCTTCGGATCAAAGATATGAAGCAAATGCAGAAAATAGGATAAAAACAATACAAACAACCCAACCTTTACAACAGGGAAATCAAAACATAAACCAAATATACAATCAATATGTTGCTTCTTCTTATTGGGGAGAACAGCCCTTTACAGCAGGGACTATGTATTTTGGAGCAATAATTATATTCCTTGCTCTTTTAGGTTTCCTTCTTATTAAGGGGGCTAACTTTTGGTGGTTACTACTTGCAACCATACTTTCCTTTATTCTCTCTTGGGGAAATAATGCCTTATGGATTAATCAATGGCTTTTTGAAAACCTACCTTTTTATAATAAATTCCGTACTCCTTCAATGGCATTGGTATTAGCTAATGTTACATTAATTATTGCAGGAGTTTTAGGATTAAAGGCTTTTTTCTCAAAAGATATATCTATTAAGAAAAAACAAAAAGCACTATATATTTCTGGAGCACTTCTTGGTGGTATAACTATTCTTTGTGCAATATTTCCAAGTCTTTTTGCTAACTTTTCTTCTTCAAAAGATGCTTTATTTGAACAAGTCTTAGGCACTCCTTTTATTGATGCACTAATTCAAGATAGGAAAGATTTATTCTCCTCTGATGCTTTTCGCTCTTTTGTTTTTATTGCCTTAGCCTTCATTACCCTATTTCTTTATTTATCAAATAAGATAAAGAAGGAATATATTGTCCTCTTAGCTTTAATTGTCTTTGTTTTGGTGGATCTTTGGAGCGTTGATAAAAGATATTTAACAGATAATAACTTTAAACAAAAACAAGATTTTACTCTATATCCAACAAGTGCAGATGAGAATATTTATGCTATAAATAAGGAAAGAAACATTAATCATTATAGGGTAATGAATCTTTCGGTTAATACCTTTAATGATGCAACAACTTCCTATTTTCATCCTTCAATTGGAGGCTATCATGGAGCAAAACTACAAAGGTATCAAGATATAATTGACTTCTATTTAGCAAATCCTAATTATAAACAAAAGGATTTAACAGATACAACCCTACTAAGAAATAATCCTCTTCGTCAATTCTATAATATGTATCAAGGACAGGTTTCTGCCAATATGGGAGTTTTAAATATGTTGGATGCAAAATACCTAATAGTTCCTTCACAAAATGGTCCAATGGCACTATACAATCCCGAAGCCTTAGGAGCTGCGTGGTTTGTGCCTCAAATTAAATGGGCAGATAATGCAAATGAAGAGATACTCCTATTAGATAATTTTAATCCAAAACAAGAAGCTATTGTTGATATTAAATTTAAAGATATAATAAAGAACGTAGATAATAATAGTTATAAGGATACTAATGCTACAATTGTTTTTGAAAGAGATGAATTTAATAATCCAGAGTATTTAAAATACACAACAAACTCTACAACCGATCAAATTATGATTTGTTCAGAGATTTACTATAATGAGGATTGGAAAGCATATATTGATGGAAAGGAAACACCATATTTTAGGGCGGATTATATTTTAAGAGGTATTATTGTTCCAAAAGGAAAACACGTTATTGAATTTAAATTAGTCTCTCCTACTTATAAAGTATTTAATTTTGTTTCCTTAGTTGGTTCAATTTTGGTTGTACTATTCGTTTTATTAGCTATATTTTATCCATATATTAAAAAGAGAAAAAATGATGAAAAGAACATTTAATTTATTTTTACTATTATCCATACTTCTTATAAACACACAAGGCTTTAGTCAAAGAGTAGTTCGTCTGCCTTTTATGGTAGATACTATAAATAATAAGGGAGAAAAATTTGATGAAAACTCTCTTTTAAAACTTCCAGCCTTAGAGCAGTTAAAAGAAATTGCAGAGAATAATTTTTTAGAGAAAGGAAAAGAAATTATTATTACAAAACAAATAGATAACAATTTTCTTTTAACTAATTACGCATGCAAAATATTGGTTAGTGATTTCACAAAAACCTTTCTTACATTAAAGACAACAGATAAGGTAATTGTTGCCTTAGATGGAGTTAAGATAAAGGATAGTTTCACTACTTCTGACTCTTTAAGTGAGGAAAACCTAATAAAGATACCACTAAATTTAGAACCTAAAACCTACATTCTTTCCTTCTCCTTTTTATCTTCAAAGGAAAATAAAGAGCATTTATTTAGCTTTAATATTGAAGATTCCACAATTTTAGTTGGAAATAATAATCTAAAATATGGTTTAACCTTAGAGGAAATGCTAACAGGAACAAATATATATACCTCTTTAATCTCTCCTTCGGGAAAATATAGCTTAATAAAATACTATAATACCAATAAGGAAGGGAAAAACTCTTATGGATATATTGTTTTAAGGAATAATATAAATAATTCTGAATTTAAGAAAGAGGATATAATATATAAAGGAGAAGGTCATAATGATATTTCTTGGATGAAATATGGAAATAAACACTTTTCTAATGATGAGGATTTATTGTATTATTTCCTTTCAAAGGATGAAAACAGACAATTAGTTACACAAACAATTAGCGGATTAACAAATATATTCTTAGAAAACCTTCCTTTGGGCGATATTAATCTTTCAGCCTTAGATGATGATATTTTAATTATTAGTAGAGAAGAAAAGAACGATAATTCAAAGGACGATTTAAGAAGATATATTCTTCCTGATGATAGGATAAATGGTTGGAGAAATAGGACATTTATTTATCTATACGATATAAATAGCAAGGTGGAACAACCTTTAACCTTTGGTTATCACTCTACATATTTTTATGACTACAACAAAAAGACAAATAAACTAATGTTCTTTGTCTCTTATGATGATATAACAAAAAGACCATTTACCTTAAACTCCTTATATGAAATAGATATAAAAACATTTAATATAGATACCATAATAAAGGAAGATGGCTTTTTTTCTTATGCAAAATATATCCCAAATACCGATAAGATAATTGCAATGGGTTCAGCTGAAGCATTCTCATCAATTGGAAATACATTAAAGAAAGGCGTTATACCAAATGCATACCACAATATGCTCTTTATTTTAGATCAAAAAACTAAGGAAATAGAATGTATAACAAAGTTCTTTAACCCTTCTATTTCTAATATGAGTGTAACAGAAAATGGAGAAATTTTCTTTTCAGCAGAAAATAAGGACTCATTAAGTTTATATCAATACGATTTAAACAAAAAAGAAATAAAACAATTGGAGCTTAACATAGATGTTTTAGGCTCTTTTTCCCTATCCTCTGACGGAAAAACAATAGGATATGTTGGACAAAACTATAACACTTTTCCTTCTTGCTATATATATACTAATGGTAGGACACAAAACATATATAAAGAAAAGACTACATCATCCTTAGCTTTGGGCGATATGAAGGTTTGGAACTTTACCTATAAGAATAATGTTGTAGAAGGTAGATATTATCTTCCACATAACTTTGATTCCACAAAGACATACCCTATGATAGTTTATTATTATGGAGGAACATCTCCAACGGATAGAAGTTTTGCTATGCGTTATTCTGCCTATCTATACACAGCACAAGGATATGTTGTCTATGTTTTAAATCCAAGCGGAACAACAGGCTATGGTCAGCTTTTTGCTTCCTATCATGTGAATGCTTGGGGTGAGAAAACAGCAGATGAAATAATATTTGGCGTTGAACTCTTCACAAAAGAGCATAGCTTTATTGATAAAACAAAGATAGGATGTATAGGAGCCAGCTATGGAGGATTTATGACTCAGCTCTTGCAAACAAAGACTGATATTTTTGCTTGTGCTATATCTCATGCAGGAATCTCCGATATAACCTCCTATTGGGGAGAAGGCTATTGGGGATATTCCTATTCAAGTGGAGCAACAGCCAACTCCTACCCTTGGAATAGGAAGGATATATATGTTGAAAGAAGCCCTTTATTTAAGGCAGATAAAATAAAGACTCCTATACTTCTACTTCATGGAGATTCTGATACAAATGTTCCTATTGGAGAAAGCATACAACTTTTCAATGCCTTAAAGATTCTTGGCAGGGATGTTGAGTTTATCTCAGTTAAAGGGGAGAATCACGGAATAGTAGATTATAAGAAAAGATTAAAATGGAATAATACCATATTTGCATACTTTGCAAAATACCTAAAAAACCAAAGTCTTTGGTGGGACGAACTATACCCAACAAAAACAAATATCTTTTAGTCGACCGCCAAGCGGCATTTATTTTCCTAACGGACCGCCAAGCGGCATTTAGTCGTCCTACGGAAGTCGGGTAGTCTTTTTATAAATTATCAATCCGATAGGACAAAATAAAGGTCGGTTGCCGACTAAATGCCCGTTGCGGGTCGGAAGGCGGGTCTATTGCCAACAAAAAAAGGTGAGACCTTTTTGAAGTCTCACCTTAAAAACAAAACACTAATACAGATTTACTATTCTTCCGTAGGACTATTAAAAGCTGGTTGCCAGCCTTCCGTAGGACTATTAAAAGCCGCTTGGCGGTGCTGATAGCCTGTAACGTCTAAATCCACTTGACGATAATAAGTTTTTCTTAAATCATCCTTAAAAGCTATTGATGGGACAAAGCGACACTTTGCTCTTTTTATTGAATGACTATCAACCTCCTCTAAGGTATCCTTAGCCATTGCCTTAATTCCGGGAATAAAATACCCCAGATAATTAAACTTCACAGCTGAACCATTTAAGACATGGTCACTTATTGTCATCTCCAAAGCCTTTAATGCTGCTAAAACATCAGGATAAGCTATTGTAGTAGAAGCTGAAATCTCCTTAGCTATCTGATCCATTGTTATATCTTGTCCTCTATAAATACGAGCAAGATATTTATAACCGGGTACTTTACCCACTAAAATCTTACGTTTTACACGTACATAATCTATTGCCATAATAAATAAAATTAAAAAAGTTAAACAAAATCTCTCTTATCTTTTTTATAAGAGATAAAAAAAACAAAATAGAAAAAATGTTATTTGAGTACTCCTTTATTTTTTT
>JAISIA010000044.1 GCA_031262295.1 Bacteroidales bacterium
AAAATAGATTAAAATTTGTTTGGATTGTATTGATAATTAATAATTTGAAAAACTGAAATTCCGTTAGGAAAAATAAAGGTCGGTTGCCGACAAAAATTGAGTGAAATGTTAAAAATTCGTTAAATCTTGTGCTTTTTTGATGAAATTATGTTAAAATTCGTCAAAAAATGGGGTTGGAAATGTTAAAAAAAAATTAAAAATGAAAAAGCTAAAAAATGATGTATTTTTTTCCCTATTGTTTTTTCTAATATTTCTTAGAGCATATTGAATAAAAAGTTTTATAATACCCTAATGAAAGTTTTTTGTATTTTTGCCTTCAATACATTTTTTTTTAACTTATGGACAAAAGATTTATTGAAGGAGAACTTCTACCAATAATGGAGGAGTTCTATTCTCTACAAGGCGAAGGATACAATACAGGTAGGGCTGCATATTTTATTAGAGTTGGAGGTTGTGATGTTGGATGTCATTTTTGTGATGTTAAACAAGCATGGGATGCCTCATTACATAGTCCAACAAAGGTTGATGAAATAGTGGAAAGAGCAAAAACTTTTCCCGCTAAAAGCGTTATAATAACAGGAGGAGAACCTCTTTTATATAATATGGATTATATAACAAAGAAACTAAAAGAAAATAATATTGAAACAATACTTGAAACCTCTGCATACCCTACTTTAAGTGGAACATGGGATTGGATATGTATTTCTGCCAAAAGGAATAATCCTCCAAGAGAAGAAAACTTAAAATATGCCTCAGAATTGAAAATGATAATCTGTAATTGTGATGACTTTCTTTTTGCTGAAGAATATTCTAAAAAAGTTAATAACGCTCACTGCTATCTCTTTCTTCAACCTGAATGGAGTCAAAGACATATTATGATGCCAAAAATAATTGATTATATAAAAAATAACCCAAAATGGAGAATATCTTTACAAAGCCACAAGTATATGCAAATACCTTAAAATATGTTTTTATAATCATTTTGTTCTCTTTTTTCTCTTTTTTTTCAACAACAATTTTTGCTCAAGAAAATAAGAAAGCAAAAAAAGCATTTGAAAAAGCAAAAGAACTTATATGGAAAAACAATGATAAAAAAGCCGCAGAGCAGTTAAACAAAGCACTACTTTTAGATAGCAATTATGTAGATGCAATGATTTTCTTAGCAGAAATATACTATAACAATTCAAGAGAAGAAGACACAACAAGAAGAAAAGCATTCCAACTATATGAAAGAGCAATTTCCTTAGATTATAATTGCGACAATAAGGCACATCTTCGTCTTGGAGAATACTTTCTTTACTTGTATAATACAAAAAAAGCAAAGGAGCATACATTATATGCTTTATCAAAATTCAAAGAACCAAAGGATAAAAAAAATATTTCTATTGCAAAAAGAAGGTTGGAACAGATTATTGTTATGGATTCACTTCTAAGTAATCCTGTCTTATATAATCCAGAAAATATGGGAGAGAATATAAATTCAATATATGATGAATATTTTCCAACTCTAACAGCTGATGAACAAACTCTAATACTAACAAGACTTGTACCCGACACAACAGATTTTGGACTAACAATAACTATGGTTGAAGATTTTTTTCAAAGTAATAAAGAAGGAGACTATTGGCAAAGTGCCCAAAAGATGCCTCCTCCTTTCAATTCTTTGGAAAATGAAGGAGCATTATCCATTTCACCAGATGGAAAGGTAGCTTATTTTGCCCGTTGTAATGCAAAAGATGGTTATGGTTCGTGTGATTTATATTATTCTGAAAAAGTTGGTAATATTTGGTCTAAACCAAAGAATATGGGACCAATAATAAATTCCTCCTCTTGGGATTCTCAACCTTCAATAGCCTCTGACGGAAGAAGTCTTTTCTTTGTTTCCTCTCGTAGAGGAGGGAAAGGAGGTAATGATATTTGGTATTCATATAAGAAAGACGATGGCTCTTGGGGGAAACCCATAAGTTTAGATACTACAATAAATACTATTGGAGATGAAATGTATCCTTTTATTCATCCAAGTAATACAACATTATATTTTTCCTCAAATTATCATTTAGGAATGGGAGGAATGGATATATTCTATTCCAATATAATTGATGGCAAATTTACTCCTGCAAAAAATATAGGCTATCCTATAAATACTTCAAGTAATGAAACAAGTTTTATAGTATCTCCTTTGGGGGATAGAGCATTGTTTTCAACAGAAATTCCAGGAGGATATGGTGGAAAGGATATTTATCAATTCCCTTTATATAAAGAAGCACAACCTAAGGCGGTAGCTTATATGAAAGGTAGGATATTTGATAAGATTACTAATAATCCAATAGGTGTTAAATTTGAAATAAGAAACATAAACAATAATAGACTTGTTAGTGCAACATCTTCTGATAGTGTAACAGGAAACTATCTTGTGATACTTCCATTAGAGGAAAACTATGCCCTAAGTGCTACAAAGAAGGGTTATCTTTTCTATTCGGAAAACTTTAACTTTTCTTCTTCTGACAATAAGACAACTTCAATAGAGAAAAACATATACCTAACACCTATAAGAAAAAATGAAAGTGTGGTAATGAAAAATATATTCTTCCAAACAAATAAGGCAGACCTATTAGAGACATCAATAGCAGAATTAAACACCTTATTAAAACTTTTAGAAGAGAATCCATCAATAAGTATAGAAATATCAGGACACACAGACAATACAGGAGATAAGCAATACAATATGTCTTTATCATTAAAAAGAGCAACAAGCGTAAAAAACTTCTTAGAGGAAAAAGGAATTAATCCTAATAGATTAAAAGCTGTTGGTTTTGGTGATGAAAAACCACTAAATAATAATACAACAGAAGAAGAAAAAGCACAAAACCGCAGAACAGAATTTCGTATAATATCAAATTAGTTGCCGAAATTTTAATTCTTCATCCTACTAAGAATAATTGTATATAAGAATATCCTATACTTCCGTTAGGAAAAATAAAGGTCGGTTGCCGACTAATCAAGGATTATATTTCCGTGTTGAGACATTACTCTTTCAACTCTTTTTGCTCGGTTAATTAACCATCTTGTGGGTTTTTTAGCATTGCGTTTTAGTGGTGAAGGAAGAACTGATGCTAAGAGGGCTGATTGATTCTTATTTAAGTTTCTTGCACTTATGCCAAAGTTTTCCTTTGCTGCCTTCTCTACTCCATATATTCCATCCCCAAACTCTATGACATTAAGATATACTTCCATTATTCTTTTCTTTCCCCATATTGTTTCAATTAAGAAAGTGAAATATACCTCTAAGCCCTTCCTTACCCAAGAACGTCCCGACCAAAGAAATACATTCTTAGCCGTTTGTTGGCTTATTGTAGATGCTCCTCTTATCTTCTTACCTTTCTTATTATACTCTATTGCTTGCTCTATTGCCTTAGCGTCAAAGCCATAATGCTTAACAAAAAGATTATCCTCTGAGGCAATAACAGCCTTTATCATAAGTGGAGAGATATTATTATAGCTGACCCACTCTTTTTCTATCTTGGCATCTTTTTTATCGGAGAATTTCTTCTCTACATATTTTTGAACCATTAGCATTGTTATGGGAGGATTCACCCATTTATATAGGAGTGTAAAGAATATTGAAAGCCCAAAAAACAATATGAGGAATATTTTTATCGTTTTAAAAATCATTCTCCAAAAGCCTAAGCCTTCACTTTTCTTCTTTTTCTTTTTTACTTTTTTCTTTTCCATTTCTAATATTTTTTTTTACAAAACTTTTCTTTTATAATCTATTTCTATATTAAGATATTTTCTTTTTGAGAATCTATAATATTAAGATATTTGTCTTGAAAAAAGAGCCATAAAGGCTCATTAGGAACATTAGCTATAAAGGTTTCTTTTTGCTTAGTTACAGGATGCTCAATTGTTAATTCTCTTGCGTGCAAAGATATTGAAGAAATCTTATTTGTTCTTCCAAAACCATATTTTAAATCTCCTTTAATTGGACAGCCCATATTTGCCAATTGAACTCTAATTTGATGATGTCTTCCTGTTATAAGCTCAACTTCCAAAAGGTTATAGTAGTCACTTTTTAGTATTACCTTATATTCTAACTCTGCTTTCAATCCTTTTGTAGTATCTTTTGTTATATATGATTTATTATTTTTTTCATTTCTTATTATATAATCCACAAGATGCCCCTCCTCTTTCTTAGGAGCATTTCTCACAATTGCCCAATATTTCTTCTTAAAGCCCCCCTCCTTTATCTGTTTGTTTAATCTAACAAGAGCTTTCTCTGTTTTTGTGAAAAGAACTACTCCACTTACGGGACGATCTAAGCGATGCACAACCCCGCAATATATGTTTCCCGGCTTATTATACTTAATTTTAAGATAATTTTTTATCATATCAACCAAAGATTCATCACCTGTTTTGTCTCCATGAACTATTTGGGAGTTTTTTTTATTTATAACTAAAAGGTGATTATCTTCAAAAATTATCTGATTTTCTATATCCATTTATTAAAATGTTGCTAAAACAGACAAACCTCCTTTTACCTTATCCTCCAATTCAGCATGTACATTACTATCTATTGGAATAAAAAGATCAACTCTTGAACCGAATTTTATAAATCCTAATTCAGAACCTTGCTTTACCTCTTCTCCTTCCACTGCATAGCAAACAATTCTTCTTGCTAAAGCACCTGCAATTTGACGAACTAAGACTTTTTTACCATCAGGACTTTCTATACAAATTGTTGTTCTTTCATTTAATGTTGAACTTTTAGGATAGCGAGCAATAAGATATTTTCCGCTATGATAGTTTGTATATATTACCTTACCTGATATTGGATAACGATTAACATGAACATTGGTTGGAGACATAAATGTTGAGATTTGTATGCAGTCGGTTTTTAGAAATTCACTTTCAAAAGTTTGTTCTACAACTACAATTGTTCCATCGGCGGAAGCAATAACGTGATGCGGATTATACGCCATTTCACGTTTTGGTATGCGAAAAAAGCATATAATGACAATTTCTATTATTATAAGAGCCGCCATTATTACATACCAATATATATTCCAATCTTCAATGAAATATTCCATTGCACTGATAAGAGCAATTAAGCCAATTAAAGTAAAAGCTATTATTTTGTATCCTTCCTTGTGTATATACATATTAATTAAGTCTTAAAAAAAGATAAATAAAAACAAATGGAGTAACAAATAGTATTATATCAAACCTATCAAGCATTCCTCCATGACCGGGAAGCAGCGTTCCACTATCCTTAACATTATATTGGCGTTTTAGCATGCTTTCAATCAAATCTCCTAATGTTCCAATTACAGAAATTATTAATCCTAACATTGCACAATCTATTGGTGTTAGGCTTGTGGTTGTATAATGCCCTATTATTTGTGATGCAATCTGTACTGCAACTAATCCTCCTAAGAAACCCTCCCAAGATTTCTTAGGAGATATTCTTTCAAATAGACGATGTTTTCCAAATTTCACTCCCACAAGATATGCAAAGGTATCATTAGTCCAAGAAATTATTAATACGCCTAACATATATACAGGATTAAAATATATTGTGTCTGTATAGGGATTTGCAATAAATAGGGTAAGAGAAAGAGGTAGGGCTATATAAATTACTCCAACTATTGTATAAGCAATATTGTCAAAAGGCTTTTCTTTTTTGGAAAAAAGTTCCATAAAGAATATTGAAGCAGAAAAAAGAAATACCAAAGATAAAGGTATTCTTGTCTTTATGCCAAAAAAGAGAAATACTGCAAACATATATATTGAAACTGCCAAAAGCAAACCCAACCATTTGTTTGGATATACTCCATGATTTCTTATAAGAGTATAAAACTCCCAAAGGCATAATCCCATAACTATTCCATAAAGCAGCGTATAGGTTATTTGATCAAATAGGGTTGCAAAGACCATAATCAAAACATAACCTAAGCCTGTTATACTTCTTAATAGTAAATTATTCATATTTGTTTTTAATTTGTTACATCTTATCTTCAATGGCAAAGAAATACATCTCCTTTATCTCCCCATTTAATATCTTTTGCACATCAATTGTGTTTATATATTTAGGCATATTTGAAGAAAATTGTTCTAAAATGGAAGAAATATCCTGAGTTATTTGAGAGGAAAAGACAATGATTATAAAGATTTGTGGCAAAAAAGAAACCTCTTCCTTGTTTTTCTCTTCATTCAAAGCAAGAACAACTATACCCTCTGTTGTAATTCCTTGACAAAGGGATATTCCTACTAAGTTTTTTTCAATATTTTCGTCTTCTTTGTTTAGTGGAATTGAATAAGGAGTTAAAAAATTAGTGAGTTTTTCTCCAAAAGCATATATATCGTTTTGCCATTGTCTATATTCTATTAGTGAATATAGCTTTTCAATCATCTCTTTTTCATCTTGGCAATATATAAATTTAGCACCTAAGGATGAAACATTTTGAGCAAAAACAACCAAAGCATCATCCTTCAAAGGAGGATATAAAGAAAAAAGGTCATCTTGTTGAGAAAACAACTCCACTTTTTCTACAAGAGCATTACTTATTTGTCTTAAAACCTTTTCTTTTTCGTTCATTATTCCTCTAACTCTTACTTTCTTCAAAAGGTCTTTGTCCGTAAATTTCCTCTAAATCTTCTCTGAATATGACTTCTCTTTCTATTAGTAGTTTTGCAAGAATATCTAATTGTTCTTTATGTTCTGATAGTATTTCCTTAGCTTTTTTGTAGGCATTTTCAATCATTAGATGAATTTCATTATCTATCTCCTCTGCTGTTTTCTCAGAAAAAGGCTTAGTAAAGCCATATTCACTTTGTCCAGAAGAGTCATAATAGCTTAAATTCCCTATCTTTTCATTTAAACCATAGTATGCAACCATAGAATACGCCATCTTTGTTGTGCGTTCTAAATCATTTAGTGCTCCTGTTGAAACTTCATTAAATATTAATTCTTCTGTTGCCCTACCTCCTAAAAGAGAAATCATCTGATGAAGAAGTTGTGTCTTTGTGGTTATTTGTCTTTCCTCTGGTAAATACCAAGCTGCACCCAACGCCTGCCCTCTTGGAACTATTGTCACCTTAACCAAAGGATGTGCAAACTCCAAAAACCAACTCACTGTTGCATGTCCAGCCTCGTGATATGCTATTCTCTCTTTCTCTTTTGGTGAAATAACCTTATTTTTCTTTTCTAATCCTCCTATTATTCTATCAACCGCATCTAAGAAATCCTGCTTTCCTATTATCTTTTTATTGTGTCGAGCTGCAATTAACGCTGCTTCATTACACATATTTGCTATATCTGCACCTGAAAAACCAGGAGTTTGTTTTGCCAAAAAGTCTAAATCAACCTCGTTTTTATCGTATTTAAGATTCTTTGTATGGACCACAAATATTGCTTTTCTCTCCTCTAAGTCTGGTAAATCAACATAGATTTGTCTATCAAAACGTCCTGCTCTTAAAAGTGCCTTATCCAAAACATCAGCCCTATTTGTTGCAGCAAGGATTATAACACCTGCATTAGTACCAAAGCCATCCATCTCTGTGAGTAGTTGATTTAGGGTGTTTTCTCTTTCATCATTTCCACCAGAGGCAAGATTCTTTCCCCTTGCTCTTCCTATTGCATCAATTTCATCAATAAATATTATACAAGGAGCTTTTTCTTTTGCAGTCTTGAAAAGATCCCTTACTCGGGATGCTCCAACACCAACAAACATTTCAACAAAGTCTGAACCCGATATAGAAAAGAAAGGAACCTTAGCCTCTCCCGCTACAGCCTTTGCTAAAAGTGTTTTCCCCGTTCCGGGTTGTCCAACAAGCAATGCTCCCTTTGGTATCTTACCTCCAAGATTAGTATATTTTTTTGGATTTTTCAAAAAATCTACTATTTCCATTACTTCCAGCTTTGCTCCTTCTAAGCCCGCAACATCAGCAAAGGTGACTTTGACATCGTTTTCCTTATCATATAAACGTGCCTTACTCTTGCCTACATTAAATATTCCTCCTCCCATACCGCCAGAAGAATTCCCTCCTCTCATAAGACGGAAGAATAGAATCCATATTGCAATCATTATAACAAGTGGAAGAATGAATGAAAGGCTATCACTCCAAAAGTTTTTTCTGGTTTGAGGAGTGAAATTTATCCTTTGATTAGCAATAATCTCATTTCTTTTCTCTATACTTTCAACACCTATCGTGTCCTTTGCTATCCATTGATTCTCCACATCCTTTAATTGATCCCTAAAATAGGAGAAGTCCCCAAATTTATATACATAGAAAGCATGCTTTTGTGAAACCTTATTGCCAAAAAGACCGGGTTTGGTTTGAATATCTTTATATAAAGTATCCTTATCTATTACTTCGGGCTTTATATAAATTTCAGCAAATTCCTTATTTACAACAATAATCTTTTGGTAATCCTTTTTTAAAAGTACCTTTTGTAGTTTATCCCAACTAATATCACGATTAATTTCTGAGGAATCATTGGTAAAAAACATTATACCAACAACTACAAAAATCAGTATATAAACCCAATATATATTAAACTTTATGGTATTTTTCTTTATTTTCTTATTATCTTTTTTCATTAAAAGCCAATAGTTTTTATATTAAAAAATGTTATAAAATAACTTGCAAATATACAATATTTTCAAAAATTCAACAACCACCCCTCATTTTTTGTCGGCAACCGACCTTTACTTTTCCTAACGGAAGTCTGGTTATATGATTATATATTCTTAATCCGATAGGAAAATAAATGCCGCTTGGCGGTCGGAAGTCTGGTAGTCTTCTTATAAATTATCAATCCGATAGGTAAATAAATGCCCGTTGCGGGTCGGAAGTCTGGTTGTCGGCAACCGACTTTTACTTCTCCTAACGGAAGTTTGGTTCTATAATTATAAATCCTTAATCTGATAGGGAAATAAATGCGGCTTGGCATAAGGAAGTATAGTGTATGAAAAATGTATTTTCAAAAAATTTTTAACATTTTTTCCTTCAAATGTTAAAAGTCTAAACCTTCAAAATTGGAAAACCCCATTTGCATATATCAAATCTTTTTTGTATCTTTGCCGAAAACAAAGTTTCTTTTAAGGCAAAAGCATAGAAATTTCCCCACAACTTATTTTTATTTTTTATTTCAAGATAATCATCTTATTATTAGTTTATTATCTTTAAATAAATCTTCGTTTTAGAAAATTATTTCTTCGTTTTAGCAAAATAAAACAGCGTTTTATT
>JAISIA010000058.1 GCA_031262295.1 Bacteroidales bacterium
AAATTATTTCTTCGTTTTAGCAAAATAAAACAGCGTTTTATTTGAATTTTTCTTCGTTTTTTTTCTGAAAAAATAAGGTTTTGAGTTTTTTAATTAAAAATCGGAGAAAACATATTAAAATATGTTTGGATTATATTGATAATTAATAATTTGAAAAGTTGAAATTCCGTTAGGGAAAACAAAGGTCGGTTGCCGACAAAAATTGAGTGAAATGTTAAAAATTCGTCAAATTTTGTGTTTTTTATAAGGAAGAAATGTTAAAATTTGGCTAAAAATGGGGGAAATTTTGTTAAAAAAATTGAAAAATTAGTAAATTCCTTTTGATTTTTTATGAAAGAGTAGGTATTTACTAATATTTATGCTTTTCTTTTATTAGGATTTTTAGTATGGATCAACATCAATCACTATTTTTAATTGGGGATTTTGTCCCTGAAATTTTTCTATTAAAACTAAAATTTCTTGCTTTGCTTTTTTTATAGGTTCTTTATTTTCAAATTTTATAAGGAAATCTCTTATATAATATGTCTTTATTCTTGCAATTAATCCTTCTTGTGGTCCAAGGACTCTTTGTCCGAAGAGTTTTCTAATTTCAATAGCAAACTCCTCAGATAATACTTCCAAAGAGTCTTCTTTTTTATCCATTAGGGATATTTTTATAAGATTGTAAAAAGGAGGATATTTAAAGTGTTCTCTTTCTTGGATTATGTTTTCAAACATAGACTCATAGTCGTTTTCAACTACGTTTTGTATTATATTATGCTGCACCTTTGTGGTTTGTATTACAACTTTTCCTTGTTTATGCTTTCTTCCTGCCCTCCCACTTACTTGAACTATATGTTGGAAGGCTCTTTCAGTTGCACGAAAATCAGGGAAATTTAATAGGGAATCGGCATTAACTATACCTACAAGGCTAACGTGGTCAAAGTCTAACCCCTTTGTCACCATTTGAGTTCCTATTAATATATCTGTTTTTCTTTCTTGGAAATTATTTATTATTGTTTGATAGGCATTCTTTGAGCGAGATGAATCCAAATCCAAGCGATCAATTCTTGCATTTGGGAAGAATATATTCAACTCTTCCTCTATTTTCTCTGTCCCAAAGCCTACCATCCTTAGTTTATAACTTCCACATTGGGGACAATTATGAGGAATATTTATGGAGTATCCGCAATAATGGCATTGCAAAGAGTTGCTTTTCTTATGATAGGTTAGGGATACATCGCAATTATTACATATAGGCACTGCTCCACAGGCATCACATTTGAGATGTTTTGCAAAACCTCTTAGGTTTTGAAATAGGATAACCTGTTCCCTTTCTTCCAATGCTTTTTTTATTTCATCCAAAAGCCTTTGAGAAAAATAGGAGTGCATATTATTATTTTCTCTTTCTTGTATAGTATCTACGAGAATTATCTCTGGTAGAGCAACACCCCAATATCTTTTTTTCAACTCTAAGAATTGGTATTTCCCCGTTTTAGCATTGAAGAAACTTTCAATTGAAGGAGTAGCTGAGCCTAATATTGTCTTTGCATTATGGATTTTTGCAAGCATTATTGCAGAGTTTCTTCCCTGATACCTTGGGGCAGGGTCATATTGTTTGTAGGAAAAGTCATGCTCTTCATCAACTATGACTAAGCCTAAATTATTAAAGGGAAGAAATATTGAAGATCGAGACCCAATAATGATATTATATGAATCCTCTTTGTTGGAATCTCTAACCTTATTCCATATCTCCAAACGCTCCTCAAAGGAAAACCGAGAATGATAAACGCCAACTTTATTACCAAAATATTTTTCTAATCGGGTAATAAAATGAGATGTTAGTGCAATTTCAGGTAAAAGAAAGAGGACTTGTTTATTTTCACTAACTACTTTTTGTATTAGTTTAATGTATATTTCGGTTTTTCCTCCTCCTGTTACACCATAAAGTAGGCTTACAGGCTTTTCGTTCCACAACTCAATTATGGAATTATATACATCCTCTTGCTCGGAATTTAATTCCACTTTCTTGTTTCCCAAAGCAAAATCCCTATTAATTAACCTGCTTTTAAATTTCTTTTCAACAAGGAAAATTTCTTTTTTTATAAGGGTATTTAGTGTGGAAGTAGAGATTCTTTCATCCAATAAAAGCTCTGATTTTTTTATATCCCCTTCCCTGTTTTTTACCTTAGAGAGAAAGATTAAAATAAGTTCATATTGGCTTTTTAATCTTTCTTTTTCTTCAAAAAGATTTATGAGTTTTTTTAGGTTTTCCTCATTTTTGTATTCATTATTTAAGGAAATATAATCCTCCATCTTTGGCTTATACCTGCTTTTTAACTCTTCTGTTGTGGTAATTATGTTTTTCTTTACCATATTATTTAGAAGGCTTATTACATTTTCTGCTTTTAGCATAGTATTTACCTCTTCCATAGTAAGGTCTTTCTTATCGGATAGAAGATTAAAAACTTTTAGCTCCTCATCTTTTATATTGGTTATATCTCCATTGAAGTCTGGATTTATGGTTATTTGAGTTTGGCTTTTTAATCTAAGGGCAGAAGGAAGAGCGGCAGAAAGCACATCACCCAAATAGCACATATAGTATTGGGAAAGCCATTTCCAAAATTCCAAAGCATTATTATCTATAATGGGGTTTTCATCCAATATAGATAGGATATATTTTATTGTTTTTACCTTAGGAGCTTGGTTATGTATTTTAAAAACTATGCCAGAAAAAACCTTTTTCTGTCCCAAAGAAACTGCAACTCTCTGCCCAACTTTAACATTTTTGTTCCAATTATAAGGTATCCTATAAGTGTATGTTGAAGGTATGTGCAAAGGAAGTGCAACATCGCAAAAAAGAGTTTCTCTTTCTGGCATTATATTATTCTGCTATAAATACCATTATTGTTCTTTCCTTGTTTTTTAATAGCAATGTGTCACCAATAATTTCAAAATTATTGGTTTTAGGAAGGGTTTTTAGAAAATTATCCTCTATTTTCATGTTTTCCTCTGGACAAGCCATCTTAGTTGAAATGAAGTTTCCAAAGGAAAGAGTATTGTTTTTCGTTTCGTATTTGCCATTATAGCGATTGCAACCGCTATATCCTGAGGCGTAGGAGTTCTCTTTGTTGAATTGTAATGTAATTTTTATGTTCTCATTTGAGAATTTAGGCTTTTGAGAACCAAGTTTTATTAGACTCCATTTTGTTTGGTATAGACTTTCTTTAAGCATTTCTTTGGAGCTATTGCTTATTTCATCATTGTTTTTAATGCTTTTGCATCCCACCATAATGATTAAGAAAGCAAGTGTAATTAATAAGGTTTGTTTTTTCATTTTTCTATCATTTTATTTGTTTAATTTCCTTGAAGTAATTCTCAATTAGTTTTTCCGCAGCAACATACGCACTAATTCTATTCTCTAATATATCTTTTTTTGTCTGCTCTATAACATCTTTTATGTAGGAATTATTATAAAAACTCTCCTTTAATTGAGTTTCTATGCTTTGATCTAATATGTTTAAGTTTTGCTCATTTCTTTTTTTATAGAAGTATCCATTACTCTTTGTTGCAATAACGTATTGGTTTATCACCTCCCAAATTTTGTCAATCCCTTCTTTGGAATAGGCAGAGCAGGTAAGGACTTGTGGAATCCAACCACTTTCCATTATAGGAAAAAGATGTAGTGCATTTTTATATTGTCCCTGAGCCAAAATTGCTTTTTCTTTGTTTTCACCCTCTGCTTTGTTTATTGCAATTGCATCAGCCATCTCCATAATTCCTCGTTTTATGCCTTGTAGTTCATCGCCTGCATTTGCCAATTGCAACAAAAGGAAGAAATCAACCATAGAATGGACGGCTATTTCCGATTGTCCCACACCCACAGTCTCAACAATGATTACGTCAAAGCCTGATGCCTCGCACAAAAGTATTATTTCCCTTGTCTTTTTTGCAACACCTCCCAAACTCCCTGCCGAAGGTGAGGGACGTATAAAGGCGTTTTCATCTGTTGAAAGTGCCTCCATGCGGGTTTTATCCCCAAGTATTGAACCATGACTTCTTTGACTGCTTGGGTCAATTGCTAAAACGGCTACCTTATGTCCTAAGGATGTGAGTTGTTTTCCTAAAACATCTATAAGGGTACTCTTACCTACGCCGGGTACTCCCGTAATTCCAACTCTTATACTTTTGCCTGCATGAGGGAGAATGTTTTCTATTATTTCTTGAGCCTTCTTTTGGTGATCCCATCTTGAACTTTCAACCAAGGTTATTGCTCTTGAAAGTATAGTCCTATCGCCATTTAATATACCCAAAACAAAGTTTTCAACCGATAGGTCTTCTTTTTTCTTGTACTTAATTAGAAATTCATCATTAACTTGATTTGGTTTTTCAATTGGCGGATTAACCTTTAAGGCGGAGTTTTCAAAGTTTGCATCTGTTATTTTGTCGTACATAAAAACTATTTTCTATAAAATGTTGTGGCATTTGCCTGAGATGAAGGAGTAATTGTTAAATCGCTTATACAAATATTCTCACCTACTGTTGCACAAAAGATGATTGTTTTTGCAATATCTCTTCCATTTAGGGGAGTAAATCCTTTATATGTTGCATCAGCTTTTTGTTTGTCTTGTTTGAATCTTACCATTGAAAACTCTGTTTCTACGGCTCCTGGGCAAATATTCGTTACTTTTATGTTATGCTCACAGCAATCCAAACGCATACCTTTTGAAATAAAATCCACCGCAGCCTTAGTTGCACAATATACAACGCCATCTTTATATACCTCTTTCCCTGCAATGGAGCATATATTTATTATATGACCATGTTTTTTTTCTTTTAATATAGGTATGATTGTTCGTGAAACATATAGTAATCCTTTAATATTGGTATCTATCATTTGATCCCAATCCTTAATATCCCCCTCATATATGGGTTCTTTTCCTAAGGCAAGACCAGCATTATTTATAAGAATATCTATATTTCTCCAATTTCCGTGTAAGGAACCAAGATTTTCTTCAACCTCTTTAAGATTTCTTACATCAAAACAAAGAGTAAGCACATTTATATTTGGATATTTTTCTATTAATTCCTTCTTTATGGCATCTAACCTGTCTTTTCTGCGTCCTGTTATTATTAGATCGCATCCAAGTGATGCAAATTCCAATGCGGTAAAATATCCTATTCCCGATGTTGCTCCTGTAATTAAAACTATTTTATCCATATTATTATTTGTGTTCTCCTTTTATCATTCCTCTATTGCCTTAACTCCCGGCAAGGTTTTCCCTTCTAAATACTCCAACATTGCTCCTCCTCCTGTTGATATGTAGGAAATATCGTTTGAATATCCAGAATGATGTATTGCAGAAACAGAATCCCCTCCACCAACAGCAGAAAATGCTCCTTGTTTTGTTGCATTAGCTATACATTTTGCAATAGAATATGTTCCATTTGCAAAGGATGACATTTCAAAAACTCCAACAGGACCATTCCATAATATGGTTTTAGAAGATAGGATTACTCTATCAAAGAGCTCAATTGTCTTTTCTCCTATATCCATACCCATAAATCCATTAGGGATATTCTCGTTTTCTGTCTTTTCTATCTTTGCATTATTATCAAATTTGTCTGCAATAATATGGTCAATTGGAAGAAATAGTTTGGTATTGTTTTTTTTCAAGTTTTCAATTATTTCTTTTGCAGTTGTAAGATTATCTTCTTCAAATAGGGAATTGCCAATAGAAAAGCCTAATGCCTTTAAAAAGGTGTATGCCATTGCTCCTCCAATTATGATATTGTCTGCAATTAAAGAAAGATTATTTAGTATGTCTATCTTGGAACTAACCTTTGAACCACCTATAATTGCAGTAAAAGGTTTTTTAGGATTGTTTATAAGTTTTTGAAGATTGATTAATTCATTCTCCATTAAAAATCCGAAATATTTGTCATTAGGAAAAAATTGAGCAATTGTTGCAGTTGATACATGTTCTCTATGAGCTGCACCAAAGGCATCGTTGATATAGGCATCGCCTAAGGAAGATAGTTTTTTTGCAAATGAAACATCTCCCTTTGTTTCCTGTGGATAGAAACGAATATTTTCTAAAAGCATCACATCCCTTTCTTTCATTTTTGAGGCAGTTTCTGCAATTTTGTCCAAGTCCAATTCATTTGAAAATATTATTTGCTTATTTAGCATCTCTGAAAGATGCTTCGCTACTGGTTCTAATGAAAATTCGGGTTCAAAACCTCCTTTTTTTGGACGACCAAAATGAGCCATAATGATAATTGAGGCATCATCTGATAGCAATTTTTCTATCGTTGGCATAGCCTCTTTCATCCTTGTGTCATCTGTTATTCTTCCTTTTTCATCAACAGGAACATTAAAATCAACTCTTAATAAAACTTTTTTCCCTTTAAAGCTAACGTTTTTTATGGATTTCATAATTTTTTTGTTTTTGTGTTTTTGTTTTTATAAAATAGAAAATTCCTTTAAGGTGCAAAAATACTTTTTTTTAAGGTGTTTTTTATATAATTTGCTATTTTTTTTTACCTTTGCAGCAATTTAATAGTAGGAAGGAGGGATGGAATATGATAGAAACAATAAATTTTGAAAACGTTAAATGGTTACACATACTAAACCCGAGTGAAGACGATTTTAACTATCTATTAAAGGAATTTGAATTTCACCCCTTAGATATTGAAGATTGCCGCTCAGTTAATCAAAGACCAAAGATTGACGAATATGATGATTACTATTTTCTAATCTTGCATTTTCCATTTTTTGATAAAGCAAATAAGTTTGTAAGAGTAAAAGAAGTTAAAATCTTTTGGGGAAAGGACTATATCGTAACAATAGGTCGCTCTCATTGGGTTGTAAAAAACCTATTCAAAGACCTTCAAAAGATGAAACAAAACAACAGTGAAGAACTTCAAAGCATTGTTGAAAGTTCCGATAGTTTGCTCTATAATATATTAGATAGATTAATGGTTGAAACCTATACCTTAATATTGAGAATAGGAACAGAGGTTGATGGAATAAATTATGACATCTTTACAAAGAAGGCTGAAAAAGTTATTGAGCAATTATCAATAACGAGAAAGAATATAATATCTTTGAATACCACATTTAAGCCACAAGTTAGAGTATTTCACAAGTTTGAATCAGGGGGAATTAAAGGTTATGAGGAGGATATGGAAGATTATTGGGGAAATATATTAGACCAATATCAAAAAATGTTTGACTTAGTTGAAGATTATGGAGAACTAATTGAAGGCTTGTCTCACACTTTTGACTCCTTACAGACAAATAAGACTAATGAAATAATGAAAATCCTCACCTTTATCTCTACAATTATGCTTCCTCTTACTCTTATTACAGGTATATATGGAATGAATGTTGAGCTTCCTTTTATGAATGAAAAAGGTACATTCGGATTTTTAATGTTATTTATGCTTTGTGTTAGCATTGGATTCTTCATATATTTCAAGAAAAAACGCTGGTTATAAGGAAAAATATCAGCATAACTTACACATTATTTTTTATTCTTTTTTACTAAATACCTTATTTTAGTATTGATAATGCCTTATTTGTAGTTTTTATCCTATATTTGCAGGCTTAAAACATATATTTTTTGATTTTAATAATTGTATAATGAAAAGAGATACACAAATTTTTGACCTTATAGATAAGGAAAGACAAAGACAAGAACACGGAATAGAGTTAATAGCTTCTGAGAACTTCGTTTCACAACAAGTAATGGAAGCTATGGGTTCGGTTATGACCAATAAATATGCAGAAGGTTATCCTCAAAAACGCTATTATGGAGGTTGCCAAATCGTGGATCAATCAGAGCAAATTGCAATAGATAGAGCCAAAGAATTATTTTCTGCTCAATGGGCAAACGTTCAACCACATTCAGGAGCACAAGCTAATATGGCAGTATTCTTAGCTTGTTTGCAAGCAGGAGATACTTTTATGGGATTGGATTTAAATCATGGCGGACATCTATCTCATGGATCCCCTGTCAATTTTTCAGGAATTATGTTTCATCCTGTTGCTTATGGAGTGGAAGAACAAACAGGCATGATAGATTATGATAAAATGCGTCAAATAGCTCAACAAAACAAACCTAAATTAATTATAGGTGGAGCATCTGCTTATTCAAGAGATTGGGATTGGAAAACGATGCGTTTAATTGCAGACGAAATTGGAGCAATCCTTATGGGCGATATATCTCATCCAAGTGGGCTTATTGCAAAGGGAGAATTGAATAATGCAGTTGAATATTGTCATATAGTAACAACAACTACTCATAAAACCCTAAGAGGTCCAAGAGGTGGTTTGATTTTAATGGGAAAAGATTTTGAAAATCCTTGGGGCAAGACTACACCAAAAGGAGAAATTAAGATGATGAGTGCATTATTAGACTCTGCTGTATTTCCCGGAACTCAGGGAGGACCACTTGAACACGTAATAGCAGCGAAAGCTGTTGCCTTTGGTGAGGCTTTGACCGAAGAATATCACAACTACATAAAACAGGTTATGAAAAACGCTAAGGCAATGGCAGAGGCTTTTATGCAAAAAGGCTATAAAGTTATCTCTAATGGAACAGATAATCATCTAATGCTAATTGATCTTCGTCCAAAATTTCCAGATTTAACAGGAAAAGTTGCAGAGAACACCTTAGTTAGAGCAGATATAACCATAAATAAAAATATGGTTCCTTTTGATTCTCGTTCTCCTTTCCAAACCTCAGGTATTAGAGTGGGAACTCCTGCAATTACAACACGCGGATTAAAGGAAGATGAAATGCAACCAATAGTTGATATGATAGATAATATCCTTTCTGATGTTAATAATGAAGAACTAATAACAAAAACTCGTAATAAAGTTAATGAACTAATGGCATCTCGTCCATTATTTGCATGGTAGAAATATGAATTATAAGCAAACAATAGATTATATCTTTGATTTGCTTCCAATGTATCAGCGTATTGGGAAAGCCGCATACAAAAGCGACCTTACCAATACGCTTTTATTAATGGAAGCATTAGACAGTCCCGAAGTCAGATACAAAAACATTCACGTTGGAGGCACAAATGGGAAGGGTTCAACCTCTCATCTTTTAGCCTCAATTCTTAAAGAGGCAGGTCTAAAAGTGGGACTTTTCACCTCTCCTCACCTTAAAGATTTCAGAGAAAGAATAATGGTGGAAGGTAGAATGGTGGGAAAAAGATGGGTAACTGCTTTTGTAAAGAAAAATAAGCAACTTATAGAAGAGATTAAACCATCTTTTTTTGAACTAACCGCTGCAATGGCATTCAAATATTTTGCAGAACAAAAGGTGGATTTTGCAGTTATAGAAGTGGGAATGGGAGGACGATTAGACTCAACAAATGTTATTATATCCTATACATCAATTATAACAAATATAAGCTACGATCACACTCAGTTCTTAGGAAATACTCTCTATGATATTGCAAAAGAAAAGGCAGGAATAATTAAGACAAGATCTCCAATTGTTATAGGAGAGACCCAAGAGGAAACAAAGGAGGTTTTTATTGATAAGGCAAAAGAGAAAGGTAATCGTATATATTTTGCAGATAAAGAATTTTCCATTACAAATGACAGAATTATTGATGATAAACTTCATGTTGATGTATTTAAAGGGGATTCTATGTATATAAAAGATTTAATTTGTCCCCTTATTGGTAAGTATCAATTGAAGAATATCCCAACAGTTCTTTGTGCTATTGAGCAATTAGATGGGGGAATGTTTCATATTACAAAGAAGGATATAAAAAATGGTTTTTTCTTCGTTCAAAAAAACGCTCCTTTTATGGGTAGATGGCAAAAGATTTCCGACAATCCAAAAACCATATTAGATATAGGACACAATGAAGCAGGGATAAGATGTGTTGTTGAGCAATTAAAAACAACTCCTTATGAGCAATTGCACTTTGTTTTGGGCGTAGTAAATGATAAGGATGTGGATGCTATGCTGAAAATTCTTCCAAAGGATGCTAAATATTATCTTTGTAAGGCTAATATTCCAAGAGGTATGGATGTAGAAACCCTATCTAAAAAGGCAAAAAAGGCAAATCTATCCTTTGAAAAGTACTCCTCAGTTAAGCAAGCATTAAAAAAAGCTCAGAAAAATGCAAAAGAAAATGACTTGGTCTTTGTTGGTGGAAGTGCCTTTGTTGTAGCTGAATGTCTTTAACTCTATTTTATGAAAGAGTTTTTTTCAATAAAATGGCATCCTTGCTTGGATTCAACTCAGGATTTTTTATTGTCTTTGGATGAAAAAGATATTTTTCATTTTTTAGTCATTGCAACAAAAAATCAAACCTGCGGCAGGGGGCAAGGAGATAATGTTTGGGAGAGTGAAAAGGATAAAACCATAACCTTCTCCCTTGCATTGGAGCCACAAAATATTAGAGCAGAAGACCAATTTGTATTAACTCAAATTGTTTCCCTATCAATTTTGGATTATTTAAAAACATATTTGGATAATGTTTTTATAAAATGGCCTAACGATATTTATATTGGAGAAAATAAGATATGCGGAATACTTATACAAAACAAAATCTTAGGACAAAATATATCTAAATCGGTTGTTGGAATTGGATTAAATGTAAATCAAACTTATTTTTCCCTTGCAAAAAATGCAACATCTTTAAAAAATGAATTAAAGAAAGAGTTCATAATAGAAGAGGAGATGGAAAAATTACTCCTTTGTATAAAATATAGATATGAAAGATACAAAGAAGAAAATGACTTAAAACAAGAATACCTTTCCAATCTTTTGTATTATAATAAGTGGAATAATTACATATATAAGCAAGAAAACATTAGGGCAAGAATTATTGATGTAAATTCCTTTGGGCATTTAATATTAGAAAAAGAGGATAAAACAAAAATTATAGCAGAGTTAAGAGAATTGAAATTTATTATACACTAAAAAAGTCGCCAAACCACCTTCGTGGCATTTGGTCGGCAACCGACCGCCAAGCGGCATTTATTTTGTCCTAACTCAATAGGGCAAATCCGCAAAGGAAATTACACAAAATAACCAATAGCAAGGGTATTTAACCCCTTGTAAGCATTGTTTCTTTAAATAAATTATCATTATTTGTTTATACTATCATACAGACAAGAAAATGAATCCCATTGCTTTGATATATGAAAAATGTAATTTCAAAAAATATTTAACATTTTTCCCTTCAAATGTTAAAAGTCCAAACCTCCCAAATTGGGAAACGCCATTTGCATATATCAAATCTTTTTTGTACCTTTGCCAAAAGCAATCGCTTTTAAGGCAAAAGCATAATAATTTCCCCATAACTTATTTTTATTTTTG
>JAISIA010000015.1 GCA_031262295.1 Bacteroidales bacterium
GCTTTTCCTATTATATCTACAAGCATGTCGCTTGCAAAAATTATAGATTTAAATATAGGACGACATGATCCAGAACCAGCCTTTTACTACCACACCGATCACTTAGGAAGTTCATCATACTTAACAGATGAAACAGGACAAGTAACTCAAACCATAAACTACTTGCCTTATGGAGAAACTTGGGTAGATATTCAAACGTTCAATATGATAGATTACAATCTTGGTGTATATCTTTTCAATGGCAAAGAGAAAGATTCAGAAACAGGCTACAATTATTTCGGTGCAAGATACTATGATGATGAACGTATTTCTTGGCTTTCAGTAGATCCTTTAAGTGATAAATATCCTAACCTTTCTCCTTATGCTTATTGTGCTAATAATCCTGTGAATTTGGTTGATCCAGATGGAATGCAGATAGATGATTATAAAATTTATTCAAATGGGAAGATAGAAGTAACAAGAACAATGGATAAATTTGATAGATTTTATTTAGTAAGCTCTAAAGATAATTCAGAAACATTAATAGGACAATTTAATAAAAATGAACATAATTTAATTCAGTTGCCATCAAATTTTTCATATAATAATAATGATTTTGGAGCTAATTTTTCTTTTAAAGTAAAAGCGGGGAATGAAGCTAATTCATTTATTTCTGGAGAAGCCTTTGCTGCTTTATTAGGAACTTTATCAACAACAAACACCAATGATCTCACAATTATAGGATTTAGTCAATATAATGGAGATTCACCACCTCCAAGTAAATCACATAAAGGAGGAATGAATGGAGATTTAAGATATTTAAGTAATGACTATTCTGGAAATGCAACTTTGTTAGGTAGTAAAAATTTAGATATTGAACGACAAAACAAATTTAATGATGCTTTATATAAATTTGGATGGAAAAATATGCTTTCAGAAACATTTAATCCTTTTGGTAAGAAAGAAAATATGTTATTAAATAGGACTACACATTATAACAAATCAAGACATCATAATCATCTGCATCTACAAGGATTCAAACCAAATTTAATAACTAAATAAATAGATTGTTATGCGTATATTTTGCATTATATGGTTATTTATTTTCTTCATTCAATACAATTATGTAAATAAAGATTTATCTAAAATAGATAGAAATAAACTAAGGACAAATGGAGTTATTGTTGTAAAACCTGATTTTATAAAAAATCCTATAAACATATTTGATGATAAAGGAAATATAGTTAGAAAAATATATTATGACACCATTGAATTAGATATAAAAATTACTCCTGATAGTGGTTTGTCTATAAGAGAATATTATCCTGATTATAATATTATTATTTTTGAAAGCAATGGTTTGTTTTCTAATAAATATGAAATCTTAATAAATAATAGTATTTATTATATTGAGCCAAATCAATACATCACTTTCCAAAGTTGGGAAGAGCATATTAAAAATGTTTTTGTATCAACAAATAAAAAGAATCCTCTTAGAAATTCTCCTTATGAAGAAAGTAAAATAATTGAAAATTTAGATTATGACAGAACTAATTTTATAGTTCTTGATGTTTGTGAAAATTGGATAAGAGTTCAATGTGATATTGATTGTGAAGGTTGTCCTGATAATAAAATAGTGAATGGTTGGATAAAATGGAAGGATAATGATAATCTTTTAGTCAAACTATATTATGCTTGTTAAATGTAATTTTTACATTGCCAATGAAATTAATAATGAAATAAGAAAACGATGAAATTAATTGCAGGTATAATATTTACAATTTTGGGAATATATTTATTAATTAGATATGTAATAAAAAAGCCATATACTGAAGATAATTCTAGTGAAATGTATGAATCGTTGAATTTTAATTACTTAATGCTTATTATTTTTTCCATTTTTGTAGGATTAGGACTTATTGCTTTGTATTTTCAATAACTAAATAGGAAAAATAGGTTCAAAATGCTTATTAATGAATTTTTATTTTTTGAAAGAATAAAAATGAATAGGTTCAAGATGCTTTAAAGAACATTTTTTTACTTTTTTTGATAAAATAAAATATTCTTTTTAATCCCTAAAAATAAAACGCTGTTTTAGTTTTCTAAAACGAAGAAATAATTTACTAAAACGAAGATTCCGTAAATTAAAACAGCGTTTTAATTTTTTAAAACAAGGATTTAGTAAGCCAAAAAATTTGTTTTATTTTTATGAAATTATTAATGTATAATTATAGAACCCGACTTTTGGTTAGTAAAAATAAATGTTGGCTAAAGACCGTTGCGGGTTGGCTAAGGACAGAAATTATCTTTTGATAAATATATCTTCTTTTTTTAGGGGTCTTTCCTCTATTCGCCAAATAAAGCCTTTTAGTATTTTTTCTTCTTTTGAGACTTTTTCTTCATCATCTGTGAAAAATACGGGATCGTTTAGGGTTGTGATTTTTTGTATCTTATTTTTCTTTACATATATCTTCATCTCAGAACCACTACCTACATTTATGCCAAGTAGTTGTATTGGCTTATCTTTTTCTTCTTCAAAAATATAATACACCGATTGGGCATTTCCATAAACCTCTATTAGATATAGTTTATTTCTATCAAAAAATGCTTTCATTCTCTTGCCAAAAATTTGGTTAAAACGTTCATTTTCTTGTGTAGTATCAGCATCTTGAATAACAAAAGCCTTAGGAAATACATCCAAAGAATAAATTGCATTATCTCCAACATTCATAATTATGGTGTCAGCCGTTATTTGGTTTTCCTCAGACCATAGAATGGGACGTCCTAACATATACAAAAGGGAATCTTCTGTAAAAAACAATAAGCTATCACAAGCTCCTTGAAAGTCATCTCTAAAAAATTTCACATCATTATATGAATATATATTCTTTATATTCATTGCTGTGTCATAATCAACCCAGATTGTGTCGGAGTGGAGAAAGAGTGTGTCGCTATCACTTATGTGTTTCATAAGGGTTTTATTGGTTATAAAGACGTAGGTTGAAGAATCAATATTATTTACAAACATCCTATTGCCTGTAAGAACAATATGTTTTGCTGTATCTTCAAAATATATATTGGAAAAACCTTCTCCTAATAGTGTTGTTGAATTATATGTTAGGGTATCTGCTTGCAATAGTCTTTCCTTTTTTAGCATTTGTGATTCCTTATAGGAATAGCTTTCCTCTGTTTTTGTATTGTACCAACCCTTCTCTGTATATATTAATGTGCTATCTTTTGTTAGAATATTAGTTGGTCCATAGAATGTGGCAATATCACTTTCGGTATTATAGATCATAGTATCTGATTTGACTAAGGTGTTTTCTGAATTTATATCAACCTTATCTGTAAAAACTATGTCTTTATTTGACATATAATATGTGGCTTTTCTGCTTCTCAGAGTGGATTTTTCGTCAAATATATCAGCCCATTGGGTATAGCTTATTGTATTTGGTACTCTTTCTAATATTAGATAGGTAGTATTAAGTGTTATGTTTTTATCCTTCATCACAACTTTCTTTCCAAAAAGTTCTGCAATCTTGGTTTGTCCTTCGTAATATAGTTCATCGCCCCAAATATCTAAGGTATCCTTTTGAATAATATGAACATTACCAAAGGCACTAAAACGATTTTCTTTTTCATTAAATAGGGCTGAATCGCAAAACATAGTCATACCTTCGTGTTGAAACACTACGCTATCAAGCAAAATCATCTGATCGGGATAATTTGGTAGCATTTCTCCAAGAGATGCACTATAATTTATTTTCTTTTGGCTAAAGATATTTTGACTAAAAGTTAGTGTAAGTAAAAGACTAATAAGGATAATCTTTATTGGCATATATAAAAAGATTTATTTATGCTTATTCTTCCTCTTCTTCTTCCTCATAATCGTCTTGGTTTCCAGCCAATCCTTGATATTTGAAAGATTTATCGTATAGAAGTTTTATTGTCTTAACGTCTCTTTTTCCTCTTATCTTTTCTGTTAATTCAATATAGAAGTATTGTTCCAGCTTTCTATCTGTTACCGATCTACGATACTTTGCATCATATTCCACTTTTTGAATTAGGGAAACCTTAGCATCAGGGTATCTTTTTGCAAGATCTGACATTATAAGACGAGGATAACGATCCTTTTTCATAAGGGTTGTAACGCTGACTAAGGATCCGTCTGGCATAAAGAGTGCTTCCATAGAAGTTTTTTGTCTATTTTTAAATACGGCATTGTAGCAAGTATCTTGGGTTTGCCACTCTTGAACTTCTATTCTTGGATACTTCTTTTCAAAGGCTCTATTTACTGCCTCAGGAATCTTAGGTTCTTCAACGGGAGCAGGGATTTCTATATCCACCTTCCTACCATCTTTTCCGCTACTTTGAGGATCTTTATTTGCTTTTACATAATTTTCATCACCAACTTCCAATCCTGTTCCGGGCAAGGCAGTTCTTTCTGCCATCTTTTTTTGTTGGCGTTCTATATCTTCTGGATTAAGTCTTTCAATGTAGTCTTTCTTCACATAGTCGGGGTCAGGTGCGTTTGTCTTTATCATTTTCCCCCTTGTGTCGAATATCATTTCATATTCTGTCTGTCCAATTCCTTTCATTGAGACTACTAATCTATAATAGTTGTCTCCACCAAAATCTTCTACGTATTCAGACTTTTTAATCCTATAACCAGGATAATTATTGATGAAATAGTTTGCTACTAAGGTTGGAAGTTCTTCGTGAGATACGTTGAATATTGTAAATTGCCAATTACCCGATGCAGTAAAGAATACTCTACCTACACGAGAATCTATGTCAATTTCTGCTACGTATTGTCCAGTTTCAAAATACCAGCCCAATAATTTATAGTCTGTATATGTATTTTCAAGTCCCATTCTTACCTCTTGTGGAATATCGGAAAGCCTTAGCTTTTGTGCTTGAAGGGATGATAGAACACAAAATAACAATGCAACTAATAAAAAAATCTTTCTCATAACTTAATTTGTAGATTATAATCTTTTATATATTAACCTTAAATATTGTATCTTCTCTATCAGGAGATGTTGAAATTATTGCAACTTTTACTCCTGTGTGTTTTTCAATTGCCTCTATGTAATCTTTTAATTCTTTTGGCAAATCGTTATACGAGGATATGCCGCAAAGGTTTCCTTGCCAGCCCTTGTATTGTTCATAAACCAATTCTATATTATCCGATAAACTATATGGGATTTGGCTTGTTTGTTTTTCATCAATTACGTATTTAGTACATATATTTATTTGACTAAAATCATTTAATACGTCAATTTTCATTACAACCAAATCGGTAACTCCATTTAACATACAAGCATAATTAAGAGCTGGTAAATCAATCCAGCCACAACGGCGAGAGCGTCCTGTTGTTGAACCATACTCTCTTCCAATTTGTCTTAGCTTTTCTCCTGTTTGATCAAACAATTCTGTTGGGAAGGGACCGCTTCCTACTCTTGTACAATATGCTTTGCACAATCCAAATACACGTCCTATTTTTGAAGGAGCAACACCTAATCCTGAACAAACCCCAGAGGTAATTGTGTTGGACGAAGTAACAAAAGGATAAGACCCAAAGTCAATATCCAACATTGAACCTTGTGCTCCCTCTGCTAAAACTTTTTTTCCTTCTTTTAGGGCATTATTTATGAAGTATTCGCTGTCTATAAGCTCAAACTCTTTTAGTGTATTTAGTGAGTTTAACCATTTTTCCTCATACTCATAGAAAGACATATTTTCTATGAGGAAAGAATCAAAGTTATCATCCAAAGAATTTAATAATCTAAGATGAGCATTCTTTAATTCATTGTATAATTCTATCCAATTATTTTTTAGTATATCTCCAACTCTTAGCCCAATACGAGCAACCTTATCGGTATAAGCAGGACCTATTCCTTTTAATGTGGAACCTATCTTTTGTTTTCCCTTTGCCTTTTCATTGGAAGCGTCAAGCATTCTGTGAGAAGGAAGAATTAGATGTGCCTTTTTGGATATAAAAAGATTTTTTGTTGGAGTTAAATTTTTTGATCTTAGTCCTATGATTTCTCTTTCAAATATGAAGGGATCAACTAAAACTCCATTACCAATTATGTTTTGTTTTTCCTTATGAAAGATTCCCGAAGGGATAATGTTTAAAACGTGTTTTGTTCCTTCAAATTCTAATGTATGACCTGCATTTGGACCACCTTGAAAGCGTGCTATAATATCATAATTCGGCGTAAGAAAATCAACAATCTTACCTTTCCCTTCATCACCCCACTGCAAACCCAATAGTACATCTATATTACTCATATCTGTTTTTTGTCTTTTATCATTAAACTATAAAAAGCAACTGCGAAAATACACTATTTTCGTCAATTTAACCCACTTTTAGGAAAATAAAAATGAAAGTTTATCAAATCATCCAAAGGAGCCTTTATAAATTTTCCTGTTTTTAGGTTATATTTTTCTGCAACTTCATTGAATATATCCCTACATAAAAATCCCACAGAGCCAACAACATTAATGGTATATTTAGAATAGTCGGAGTATAACTTTATTTGGTTTTCAAAAAAAGAAACAAAGCACTCTTGAATTAGTTTTTTGCAATATGGATTATCCTTGTTTTGGATTGGAAATTTCGCAAATGAGGCAAGATAATAATTAGGAACATTACCCTTATATAGTTTATTTAGAAAGTCTGTTTCATTACCCGGATAAAGCAAGGCGAAGTCTTTTGCCAAGTCTTTCGGCAATAATCCTCTTAGATAGTTTCGTAAAATCATCTTACCTATATGAGTTCCTGCTCCCTCATCGCAAAGAACATAACCCAAAGATGGAACATTTTCAATTATATCCTTTCCATCGTACAAACAAGAGTTGGAACCCGTCCCTAAAATTGCACAAAGTCCTTTTTCATTATTGCATAATGCCCTTGCAGCTCCTAATAGGTCGTGTTCTATTTCAATAGAAGCATTGGTGAAATATTGAGAAAAAATATCTTTTAACTCCTTTTTCTTTTCTTCACTGCTGCATCCTGCACCATAGAACTTCAACTCTTTAACATCATTTGCACATATTTTGGTTAATAAGGTAGATTCCACCTCCTGAGAAATGGCTTGGCTTGTGGTATTATAAGGATTCATTCCAGAGGAAGAAACATATATTCTTTCTCTTGAGGAAGAAATAAAGCACCAATCTGCCTTTGTTGAGCCGCTATCGCAAACTAATAACATAAAATAAAGTAATTATTTAACCCTTTTTCTATTTTAATGAAAGAATAAAGTTGCTTATTTTTTCCAATATCTTAGGAGAAATTGTTTGTTCAATATTTGCATACTCATCAATTGCTCCTGTCTTACACTCTTGGAAAAGATGATTTAACCCATCTGCATAAACAATTTCATAATTCTTGTTTTTCGCCTTTTTAAGTGCTTTTTCTATTCTTGGAAGATTATATTTTGCATCAACCTGTACATCCTTTGTTCCATTTAATGCTAAAACAGGTTGCTTAATCTTTTTAATATAGTTGTATGGATCGGTAAAAAAGAATGTTCGCATCCACCTACTCTTTAATTGATTTATAAGTATGCCTCTTTGAGAATAGGATGAATTTGGAATATTCTTCCATTTGCTTTTTTCTATCTTGTTTAACTCCTTATCAAAGTAGGCATTCATTTTGTTTTCAAACTCATTATCACTGACATTCTTCTTTATTAGTTTCCCTGCCTTTTTAAGCATTGACAACTGAAAGTCTATTCCATAGTTTGGAATATTCATCTGAGTTAGCATTCTTTTGTTTTGTTCTAAGAGAACATTTAAACCATTCTCTCCAGGTGCTGCAAAAAGAACTACAAATTTTATATCCTTGTGTTGAGAGGCAAGTATTGAGGCAACCAATCCCCCTTCGCTATGACCTAAAAGCCCAATTCGTGTTGTATCTATATTAGGATGATTTTTTATTGTTTGAAATGCCTTATAAGCATCCAAAGAAAAATCCATTGTTGTTGCATTATATATTGTAGAATCTGGATAATCCTCACCATAACCCCTATCATCATAACGAAAAACTGCAATACCATTACGAGTAAGATAGTCTGCAATTACCAAAAAAGGCTCATGATTCATAATTTCTTCGTTTCTATCTTGCATACCTGAGCCACTAATAAGTATAACACAAGGAAATTTTCCTTCTTTTTTTGGAAGTGTAAGCGTCCCATTAAAGGTATAATTTACTCCTTCTACCTTAAAGGAAACCTCTTCTTCAATATATGGATAGGGTTTATTTGGAGTCTGTGGGCGTAAGGAAATATATTCATTCTCTTGCTTTGAAAGAATAAGTGTTGTACTGACTATGCCCTGACGAAAATTAGCAACAATTGTATCTTTGCTTTCATTATATTTTCCTCTAAAAACTACACCCATTGGCTTTATTGAAAAGACAATAGAATCTTTTTCTAATCTTTGTTTTGTTACAGGAAATAGTTGTTTTGTTTGTTGAGGCGATCCCATAAGTATAATTGTTGTGTCTTTATTTTCTTCAATTGTAAGACTTATAGGAAGACTCTGTCCAGCAACATTTATATTTCCAAGAAAATAATTTGAATTAGTATTTTGAGAATAACCTTCTATTGAGAAAAAGATGCAAAATACTGATAGAAATGTAACTAATCTTAATTTTATCATAATAAAAAAATCATTTATTAAAAGGTAAATTTTTAGCAAAGATACAATTTTATTTATATCAATAAAATATTGCAATCTTTATTTCGTTAGTATTTTTTTTCAAAAGTATAATGTAAAGGACACTTGTTTTTAATACACACAAAGGCTAACTAAATTTTCTTTCGCCCTTTCTTTACTGATAATAACTAATTGCGATATTTTTTCGCATATAAACTACAAAATAAGGAATGGTGATTAAGACTAATTTCTACGTTTCTGCTCTTTTGGATATGGATAATGATGCTATTGAACAATTACACAAATGGAATAATATCAATAATTGGGGTTTATTTTTCTACGATACAAAAAAAGGAACATTTAATAATAATTATTTCTGTACTATAAAGAATAATGTGTCAATTCAATTAAAATATTCTCATGTTTTTATATTAATTGTGGGAGATAGAACTAAGAATTTAACTCATGGAAGTTGCTTGTATTGCAATTTCTATAATAGTTGGAAAAGTGAATGTTTAATTTCAAAAAATGTAGATATAAGAAGTTTCGTTGATTATGAATGTGAAAATGCTATTGAAAGTGGATTGGATATTATTGTTCTTTACAATGACATTGTTGTAGATAGGAATAAGTGTCCAGAAAGCATAAAACACAGAGGCACTCATAAGGCTATGCGAGAATATAAAGACGGACTATATCAATGGAATTATAATTCAGTATATTCAGCCTTAGGATTAAAATAACCTTTCTTTAATTTTTTATAATCTTTATTTATTAATTTTTACCTTTTATTGGTTATAGAAAAAATGTATTTTCAAAAAATTTTTAACATTTTTCCTTTCAAATGTTAAAGTTCTGAACACCCCAATTTGGAAAACCCCATTTGCATATATCAAATCTTTTTTGTATCTTTGCCGAAAACACAGTTTCTTTTAAGGGCAATAAAGTCTTAATTCTCCCAATACTTATTTTTATTTTAGTTATCAATCTAATCATCTTATTAATAGTTTATTATCTTTGAATAAATCTTCGTTTTAGCAAATTATTTCTTCGTTTTAGCAAAATAAAACAGCGTTTTATTTAAATATTTCTTCGTTTTTTTTCTGAAAAAATAAGGATTTTTGTTTTTTAATTAAAATTTTGGAAAAACGAATTAAAATTTGCTTGGATTATATTGATAATTAATAATTTGAAAATATTAAATTCCGTTAGGAAAAACAAAGGTCGGTTGCCGACAAAAAAATGAATGAAATGTTAAAAAATGTTAAAATTTGGGCAAATTTTGTTAAAATGATGTTAAAATTGGGTCAAAAAAGGCATTGAAAATGTTAAATAATTTGTAAAAATTGAGTATTTACTCTTTATATTGTCTGGTTTTGGTTGTATATTTACTCGTCTTATACTTTAAAAAAAATATAATTCTATTTTTAATTCTTATTTTCTCCTTTATTTTTTGTTGGAAAAAAATAAAAAAATTAGGCACAAATTCATAATTTTTAAAATATGGGAAATCTTTTTTCTGTTATAGAAGAAGAAATAATAATTTATTAATTGTTTTTTGCTTAATTTTGCAGACAATTTTTATTTAAAGGAATGGTTATTATGTCTGATGTAATTACAATAAAAAAAGGGTTTGACATAAAATTATCTGGAAAGGCTGAAGATAAATTATTATCTTGCAGTGGGAAAAACTATGCAATAAAACCTTCTGACTTTGTTGGGCTTAATCCAAAGCTACTTATTCAAGAGGGGGATAGAGTTAAGGCAGGCGGAAAGGTGTTTTGCTCCAAAAAAGATGAAAACTTAATTTTTTCTTCTCCCGTTAGTGGTGTAGTAAAAAGTATTAATCGTGGAGAGAAACGTTTCATTGAAAGCATAGTAATTGAAGATGATTTGACAAATGAATATGAAGACTTCGGTAAATTCTCATTAGAAAATATGCAAAATGAAGAAGTGGAAAATAAACTTCTTCAAAGTGGGTTATGGACTCTTATTCGTCAAAGACCTTTTTCAACGATTGCAAATTATGAAAAAAAGCCTAAATGTATAATTATCTCTGGTTTTGCATCCTATCCTCTTGCTCCTGACTATAATTTTACTTTAAAAGGCAGAGGAGAACAGCTACAAAAAGGAGTAGATGCCCTAAAAAAGGTGGCTGATGTCCCAATTTATCTTTGCACAGATTACGAAAAAACATATTGTGATGAGCTTTTGCTTTTGAAAAATGTGGAGATAAAGAGGTTTAAAGGAGAACATCCTTATGGGAATGTTAGTGTTCTAATTTCAAGGATTGACCCTATAAATAAGGGAGATATTGTTTGGTATGTGGATGCAGAAGATTTGGCAATAATTGGAGATTTTTTCATAACAAATAGGGTAGATAAGCAAAAGGTTATAGCCCTTTGCGGAGCTATGGTTGAAAAACCTTGTTATTTAAAGGTGAAAGTGGGAGCACAGATTGCAGATATAGTTGGGGATAATATTAAAAAGGATAAAAAAATAAGGTATATCTCCGGCAATATCCTCTCAGGAGAGAAGGTTGATAGGGATGGATTTTTGGGGACTTACGATAATTTAGTTACTCTTATTGAAGAGGGCGACTACTATGAATTTTTAGGTTGGGCTTTACCGGGAAATAATAAGTTTAGTCTTCACCGCACATTTATTTCTGGATTTTTTAATCTTTTGCCTAAAAAATATAGGAAAACATATTCAGTAGATACCAATTTACATGGAGGAAAGCGTGCCTTTGTTCTTACAGGCGACTTTGAAAGAGTTATGCCTTTGGATATTTATCCTTTGGAATTGATAAAGGCATGTATAATTGGGGATATTGACAAAATGGAAGAGCTGGGTATATATGAGGTAGATTCGGAAGATTTCGCATTATGTGAAGTTATAGACGTATCAAAAACAAATATTCAGCAGATTGTAAAAGACGCATTAGAGCAAATTAGAAAGGAGGTTGAGCAATGAGATTTATAAGAGATTTTTTAGATGATATAAAACCTAACTTTGAAAAAGGGGGAAGGTTCTATTGGCTTCATTCAACCTTTGATGCTTTTGAGTCTTTCGCTTTTGTTCCCAACAAAACTACATCTAAGGGTGCTCATTTTAGGGATGCCTTAGATATGAAAAGGACAATGATTATTGTTGTCTTGGCTTTGATTCCTGCACTATTGTTTGGAATTTACAATGTGGGCTATCAACATTTTCATTCCATTGATCCAACATTGGCTTTCTTTGATAACTTTTGGCGTAATATAGGATTTGGACTAATAAAGGTTTTACCTATAATAATAGTATCATACGTTGTTGGATTGGCAATTGAGTTTGCCTTTGCACAATATAGGGGACACGAGGTTAATGAAGGGTTTTTAGTAACTGGATTATTAATACCAATGATTCTTCCTGCTGATGTCCCTCTTTGGCAGGTTGCCTTAGCAACGGCATTCGCTGTAATAATAGGCAAGGAAGTTTTTGGGGGAACGGGAATGAATTTCTTAAATCCCGCTTTACTAACAAGAGCTTTTCTATTCTTTGCCTTTCCTGCATCCCTTTCAGGAGATAATGTTTGGATAGCTCAAAAGGCTGATGCTTTTTCGGGAGCTACACCTTTGGCTGAAATGATGACGGGAGCCGTTGAACCTTCTCAAAGTTTTTTATCTATGTTCTTAGGAACAATTCCTGGAAGTATAGGTGAGACATCAATAATTGCAATACTTCTTGGAGCAATTCTTCTTCTTTTTACGGGCATTGCCTCATGGAGAATTATGCTATCTGTTTTCTTAGGTGGTGCTTTTATGGGAATAATATTTAATATTTTTGGTTCAAATTCCTACTCTCAGCTTCCTTTCTACTATCATTTTGTAATGGGAGGCTTTGCCTTTGGTGCTGTTTTTATGGCAACAGACCCTGTAACTGCTGCTCAAACTACAAAGGGAAAATGGATTTATGGATTCCTTATTGGAGTTATGGCAGTATTAATACGATTGGTTAATCCAGCTTATCCAGAGGGTATGATGCTTTCAATACTTCTAATGAACGTTTTTGCTCCTTTGATAGATTATTATGTTGTTAATGCCAATATAAAAAGAAGGATGAAGCGTTGGAAAATAAAGGCTGTGGATAATAGTATCCAAAAATAAAAATAATTAATCAAAAAGACTATGTTTAGTAATAGATACATTTATATTTATTCCATTATATTGGTTGTTTGTGCTGCTGCTATACTAACTTTTGCAGCTGTTGGCTTAAAACCTATGCAAGATAGGAATGTTAGAGTTGAAAAGATGCAACAACTTTTGGATGCTGTGGGTATTTCTTCCACAACTAAGGATGCTCAAGAGAAGTTTGACGAATATTTTACAGAGCAATATGCAGTCAATCTTAAAGGAGAGGTTGTTGGAAAGATTGTTAATGGCAAACAAATTCTTGGAAAAGTCAATCCATTTTCTTTGGATGAGAAAAAGCAATTCTCATTAGCAAAGAACAAGGATGAAAATGCCCTACTACCAATATATATTTGCACAAAACAAGGAAAGAAACAATATGTTATTCCTGTTAGAGGTAATGGTCTTTGGGGTGCAATTTGGGGAAATATTGCCTTAGATGAGGATTTAAAAACAGTGGTTGGTGTTAATTTTTCTCACAAAGGAGAAACTCCGGGTTTGGGTGCAGAGATTACAACTGATAATTTTAAAAACCAATTTAAAGGAAAGACAATATTTGATGGAGATAAATTTACTTCCATATCTGTGATTAAAAGAGCTGATAAGGCAAATCTACATCAAGTAGATGCTATTTCAGGAGGCACAATGACCTCAAATGGAGTTTCAGATATGTTGAAAGATTGTTTAGGATATTATATCCCTTATTTTAATTCTGTAAAAAAATAGAATAACTATGGCGACAATAAACTTAAAACTTATTAAAAATCCTTTTTCAAAGGAAAATCCAATAACGGTACAAGTTCTTGGAATTTGTTCTGCTCTTGCTGTTACGGCAAAATTGCAGCCTGCTGTTGTTATGGCTCTAAGTGTTATGGTGGTGGTTTCTCTTGCCAATGTTATAATATCTCTTTTGAGAAATACAATACCTTCTCGTATTAGAATAATTGTACAATTGGTCATAGTATCTTTGCTTGTTATATTAGTAGATCAAGTATTGAAGGCATTGGTTTATGATGTTAGCAAACAGCTTTCCGTTTTTGTTGGACTAATAATAACGAATTGTATTGTCATGGGTAGGTTAGAGGCATTTGCAATGAGCCATAAACCCTTTGATTCTTTCTTAGATGGGATAGGAAATGGCTTAGGATATGCAGCAATTCTTATAACTCTTGGTTTTATAAGAGAACTTTTTGGTAGCGGAACCTTATGGGGATTTAAAGTTATTCCTCAAATATTCTACGATTGGGGCTATCAAAACAATAGTTTAATGATAATGCCTCCTATGGCTTTAATATTAGTTGGACTTATTATTTGGTTTCAACGTTCAAGAAATAAGGACTTGTGTGAAGAATAGATAAAACCTTTTAGATTATGCAAGAGATAATAAATATATTTGTAAAGTCAATCTTTGTTGATAATATGATATTCGCCTTCTTTTTAGGAATGTGTTCCTATTTGGCAATATCTAAGACAGTAAAAACTTCTATGGGGTTGGGCTTGGCTGTTGTTTTTGTCCTTTTAATTACAGTTCCTCTAAACTATCTTATAGATAACTATCTTCTAAAAGAGGGAGCACTTGTGTGGATTTCTCCAAAATTTGCTTCTTTGGATTTAAGTTATCTTAGCTTTATAATATTTATTGCAGTCATTGCAGCAATGACGCAGTTAGTTGAAATGTTTGTAGAGAAGACTTCTCCTGTTTTGTATGCACAACTTGGGATATTTCTTCCACTAATAGCAGTAAATTGTGCAATATTGGGTTGTTCCTTGTTTATGCAAGAAAGACAATATTCAAATATTGGAGAAGTTGTTGGTTTTGCTCTTGGTTCTGGTATAGGATGGCTGCTTGCAATAGTTGGAATAGCAGCAATACGAGAAAAATTACGCTACTCTCAAATACCAAAACCCCTAAAAGGATTAGGTATAACCTTTATTATAACAGGTCTTATGGCAATAGCCTTTATGAGTTTTTTAGGAATAAAATTGTAGGAAGAAAATATTTTTTTTTGAAATGGCACTAATATTAATAGTAAGTATAGTAGTTTTCTTAGTAATTATTCTTTTTTTAGTCTTCATCTTGCTTTTTGCAAGAAAGAAACTTTTGCCTCAGGGAGAGGTAAAGTTGGTTGTAAATGACGAAAAGGAATTAATTGTTTCTCCGGGTAACACCTTGCTTTCAACCTTAGCAGATAATAAGATTTATCTTCCTTCTGCCTGTGGTGGCGGAGGAACATGTGGAATGTGTAAATGTAGGGTTTTGGAAGGAGCAGGTGAGGTTCTACCAACAGAAAAGCCGCATTTAAGTAGGAAAGAACAGCAAGAGCATTTTCATTTAGGATGTCAAACAAAGGTACGTTCTGATATGAAGATTCAGGTTGCAGAAGAAATATTTGGGATAAAGAAGTGGGAATGTGAGGTTATCTCAAATGATAATGTTGCAACCTTCATTAAGGAGTTTGTTGTTAAACTTCCAGAAGGGGAAAACTTAAAATTCCGTTCAGGAGGCTACATTCAAATAGACGTTCCTAAATGTGAGGTTGATTATAAAGATATAGAAGTATTACCACAATATCGTCAAGATTGGGACAATATGAAGATATGGGATTTAAAGATGAAAAATCCTGAACCTGTTTTCAGAGCATACTCTATGGCAAACTATCCTGCCGAAGGCAATGTTATAATGTTGAATGTTCGTATTGCAACTCCTCCAATAGACAAAAAAACAAAAGGATTTATGAAAGTTAATCCCGGTATTTGTTCTTCCTATATATGGTCATTGAAAAAAGGAGATAAGATAACCATATCTGGTCCTTATGGAGAGTTTTTCATAAAAGATACAAACAAAGAGATGATGTTTATAGGTGGAGGTGCAGGTATGGCTCCTATGCGTTCTCATATCTTTGATCAGTTTATAACGAAAAATACTAAAAGAAAGGCGACTTTTTGGTATGGAGGTCGTTCTTTAAAAGAGTTGTTCTATGTTGAGGATTTTGAAAATATAGAAAAAGAACATCCAAACTTTGAATTTCATATAGCCCTTTCAGAACCTTTGCCAGAGGATAATTGGAAAGGTTACACAGGATTTATTCATCAAGTTATTTATGACAACTACTTAAAGAACCATAAAGAACCTGAAGAGATAGAATATTATCTTTGCGGTCCAAAACTTATGACTGATGCAGCAATAAAAATGTTAGATTCTTTGGGTGTTGCAAAAGAAAATATAATGTTTGACGATTTTGGAAACTAAGAATATGAAAAAATATACTTTTATAGAAGCAAAGCCATTTGTAAAGTTAATGATGCTATTCTGCCTCTTTATGATATTTCTTTCTGTGGCAAGTTTTGTTATATATTTTGCAAATAATATGGGAGCGTTACTTGGACAATTCGTCTCACAAATAATAATGTTCCTTATCCCATTCTTAATTTGGGGAATAATATTTGAAAATTCTACATATAAATTCTTAGATATTAAAAAAGCAACTCCTATATATTCTCTTATAATTTCTATACTACTTGTCGTTATTTCTACTCCAATAATTGCCCAACTTGCAATTTGGAATGATAGTTTGCATTTTCAAGGAGAGAAAGTTTTCAGATTAATGGAACAAGAGGCTGAAAATATAATGATAGAATTTACAAAAGATACTTCAACAAAAGGATTAATAGCAAATATTCTCGTTTTAGCACTAACTCCTGCGATAGTTGAAGAACTTTTCTTCCGCGGTGCATTGCAAAAAACTATGATCTCTTGGGTAAGAAATAGAGCATTGGGAATAATTATTACCTCAATTATTTTTAGTGCAATCCACCTTCAATTGTTTTCTTTCCTACCAAGAGTGTTTCTTGGAATAATTCTTGGATACTTATATGTATTTTCAAAGAATATAATCTTCCCTATGATATTCCATTTTATAAATAATTTTGTTGTAGTTTTAGGAAACTATCTTTATTTTTCTAAAACAACATCATTTAATATAAATGAAATAGATCATTCTATTCCTGATGTACTACCATATTTTGCATTTGCAATTATGGCTCTCATATTTATATATGAACTAAAAAAAGAAAAAGGATTTTCTTTCTCAAAAAAGAGGATTGATAACAAAGAAACAGAACAAAATTTTAAAGAAACAAATATAAAAATAATAAACAATAATAAAGAAATGGAAGCTTTAGTAAAAACAGATTTTCACTTTTCAAACCAAGTAAGCAAGTATGAAGGAAAGGTTAGAGATGTATATAACATAGATAATAAATACATAGTTATGGTTGTAACGGATAGAATCTCTGCATTTGATGTTGTCCTTCCAAAAGGTATTCCTTTCAAAGGACAAGTACTAAATCAAATTGCCTCTAAATTCTTGGATGCAACGAAAGATATTATCCCTTCTTGGAAGATAGATACTATTGATCCAATGGTAACATTGGGACATTTATGCGAGCCTTTTAAAGTGGAAATGGTAATAAGAGGATACCTTTCAGGACATGCTTGGAGAGAATATAAAGAAGGGAAGAGAATGCTTTGTGGCGTTGCACTTCCAGAAGGAATGAAAGAAAACGATAAGTTTCCTAAACCAATAATTACTCCAACAACTAAGGAAGATATAGGACACGATGAAGATATATCAAAAGAAGAAATCATATCATTAGGATTAGTAAGTAGGGAAGATTATGAGAAATTAGAAGACTACACTCTTAAACTCTTTGAAAGAGGAACAATGATAGCAAAAGAAAGAGGATTGATTTTGGTGGATACAAAATATGAATTTGGAAAAAAAGATGGACAAATCTACCTAATTGATGAAATACATACTCCTGACTCTTCAAGATATTTCTATGCAGAAGGCTACAATGAAAGACAGCAAAAGGGTATTGAACAAAAACAACTCTCAAAAGAATTTGTTCGTCAATGGCTAATGGATAATGGCTTTCAAGGATTGGAAGGACAAAAAGTACCAGAGATGACACCAGAAATTATAAATCAAATATCAGAACGCTACATTGAACTATACGAAAATATAGTTGGAGAAAAGTTTGTTAAGTATCCAGATGAAAATATTGAAAACAGAATTAAAAATAATATTGAAAATTGGATTAAACAACATTAATATGATATTAAATATTAAGAATTTTCTTTTTGTTATACTTATTATCTTTTTTTCTTCTTGCCAAAAAAATAATCTTTACACTTCAACAATTAAGTTTAATGATAGTAAGTGGGAGAGAATAGAAAAGGGAAGAGTAGTTAATTTTAAAGATATAAAGATAAAAGACACAGAAGATGTATATGATATTAAACTAACCTTTCGTCACACCAAACAAATCAATACCGATAATATAAACTTCGTCCTTACAATTACCTCTCCTTCGGGAATAAGTAAGGAAACCATACAAGAAATTGAACTAAAAGATAGGAATAAGGAAAAGTTTTTAGGTAATGATTTAGGAGATATTGTTGAAACTTCAAAGATAATTAAGCAATATGCCACAATGCCCGAAAAAGGAGAATACACAATAAGTATTGCAAACTATTCTTCGGTATATCAAATTACAGGATTGGAAAGTATAACTCTGGAAATTAATAAATCAAACTTAGATTATAAAACAGATAAATGATAGAGGAGTTAAGCAATATAAACCCTTATATAGAAAGATTGCTGCCAACTCTTAAAACACTTCCGCCTTCCTACGGAGTATATATATATTATGATATAAACCATAAGGTGATATATGTTGGGAAGGCAAAGAATCTAAAAAATAGAGTATGGTCCTATTTTCGCAATAGCTCAAAACAAAGTGCCAAAACAAGACTTTTGGTTAAGAAAATATACGATATAGAACTTGTACATCTAAAATCGGAAACAGAGGCTTTGCTTTTGGAATGTAACTTAATAAAGAAATATAAACCTCGATACAATATCCTTCTAAAAGACGATAAGACCTACCCTTCAATAAAGATAACAAATGAACCATTTCCAAGAATATTAAAAACAAGAACAATAATTAAGGATGGTGGAACATATTTAGGACCATATCCAAATGCTAAGGCACTAAACGAAATGCTACACATAATTAGGTTGGCATTTTCTTATAGAACCTGTAACTTAAACATAACATTGGAAGGAATTAAACAAAAGAAATATCGTTCTTGCTTAAACTATCAATTGCATCTTTGTAATGCTCCTTGTATAGGGATGCAAACTATGGAAGATTACAACAAAACAATACAAGATATAAAAAACCTAATAAAGGGAGACTTCCATTCAATAATAAAAGAGCTTAAAGAGGAGATGATGCTATTAGCAAAAGATTTGCTATTTGAAAGAGCTAATGATATAAAACAAAGGATAACTCTATTAGAAAACTATAATGCAAAGAGTGCAATAGTAAGTTCCAACATAAAAAATATAGAAGTCTTTTCATTTATATCAGCAGAAAATTCCATATTTTTCAATATGCTAAAAATTGTAAATGGAAGAATGGTTGGCTCTTTTTCAACAGAAATAACTAAGAAATTAGATGAAACAGATGAGGAAGTCTTTACTCAGGCAATAGTTCAAATGCGTATGAAACTACAATGGGAAGATAGAGACATTATTGTACCTCAATTCTTAGAGCTTCCTTCGGATTATGTCAAACAAATTGTGCCTCAAGTGGGAGAAAAAAAACAATTGTTGGAGCTTTCTTTACATAATGCCAAATATCATAAGTTGGAAGTTGCTAAAAAGGCTGCCTTGCTTGACCCAGATAAACATTGGAGAAGAATAGTTGAAATTATGCAAAAGGAACTTCATTTAAAGGAAGCTCCTCTTCATATAGAATGTTTTGATAATTCAAATATTCAAGGAACAAATCCTGTTGCTGCCTGTGTTGTATTTCGTAATGGACGTCCTTCAAAGAGGGAATATAAACACTATATTATTAAAAGCGTTGTAGGTCCTGATGATTTTGCCTCAATGCAAGAGGTAGTTTTTAGAAGGTATTCAAGATTATTGCACGAGGATAAGGCACTTCCACAACTTATTGTTGTTGATGGAGGGAAGGGACAACTAAGTGCAACGGTTGAAATACTAAAACAATTGAATATTTTAGATAGAATAGCCGTTATAGGTATAGCAAAACGTTTGGAAGAAATATTCTTTCCTAATGACCCAATACCGCTTTGCTTGGATAAAAGGAGCGAAACCCTTAAAGTCATACAACAAATCAGAGATGAGGCACACCGCTTTGGAATAACACATCATAGGAATAAACGTTCAAAAGCAACATTTAAGACCTCTTTAACAGAAATTAAAGGCATAGGAGATAAAACAGCACAAGAACTTCTATTACAATTCTCCTCCGTAAAAAGAATATCCCTTCTATCCCTTGAAGAACTTACAAAAAGCATAGGAGAAAATAAAGCACAAATAATCTACAATCACTTCCATAAAAACATATAAAAAATATTTCAATTAGTTTTGCCCCTCTTGCTACGTTCGTTGCTTACTTGCCTTTTAGTTAAAACTTTCTTAGCTTACAATAAAAGAGACAAATTTCCAAAAAGGGAAAATTAAGGAAGCACTACGCGGAAGCCGACCATGTCGCCGATAGCGTTCGGAACGTCGTAACTACGATTAGCAACACGGCAGTAAGTAGCATCGTAGTCCCAGCTGCCGCCACGATTCACGCGGTTAGAGCCTGTGTAAGATCCTATGGGATTTGTTTGTGCTTCAGTAGTGTAATGACCATAATTATCACTACACCATTCCCAAACATTTCCACTCATATCATAAATGCCAAGTTCATTAGGAAGTTTTTGTCCAACAAGATAAGTTTTATTTCCATTATTACTATAGTACCATGCTACCTCATCTATATTATTACTTCCACTATATTTATATCCTTTACTTTTATTACCTCCTCTTGCAGCATATTCCCATTCTGCTTCGGTTGGTAATCTATATTGCTTACCAGTGGAATCACTCAAACGCTTGCAAAACTCTTGAGCATCATTCCAACTCACATTCTCCACTGGATAGTTATCACCACTCGCATTATATGATGGATTTATTCCCATTATTCTTTGGTACTGCTCCTGTGTTATTTCATATTTACTAATCTTAAAACTACTAAGAGTAACACTATGAGTTGGAAGTTCTCTATCTAAACAATCTTTCCCCTGCTCATTAGTACATCCCATCATAAAACTACCACCTTCTACTTGCACCATTTCTGGTTCAGCAGGATGAGGAGTCTTACTACACCCATAAATACTAATGATTGATAATGCAATCATTTCAATAAAAAAAGTTTTAAAAATGTTTCTCATAATTTTTCTTGTCATTAATTTTTTAGGTAACAAAATGAATTTAAGATTTCTTTTTTTTAAGAATATAAAAACCTTATTAACCTTATCAATCTCTATCTTTATTTAAAAGTTTTAACATTTATAGATGCAAAAGTAAATTATTTTCAAAAATAAATGATGTTTTTATCATTAAAAACTGCAATAACTTAATTTTTTTTAACATTTTGAAGATGAAATTGTATAATTTATTGAAAAGAAATCTTTTTATTAAGACTTTTTATGCTTTTTTATTAGGATAAAACAAGGTTTTGTGTAAAAAAAAACGCTGTTTTATTTTTATTGGAATAAAAATTTGTAATTATAAATCCCAACTTCCGTTAGGAAAAAACAAAAGTCGGTTGCCGACAAAACGAAGAAATAATTTACTAAAACGAAGAAATAATTTTTTAAAACAGCGTTTTATTTTTCTAAAACGAAGATTTATTTTTAT
>JAISIA010000037.1 GCA_031262295.1 Bacteroidales bacterium
GCCATTTGCATTTATCAAATCTTTTTTGTATCTTTGCCGAAACAAAGTTTCTTTTTAGGGCAAGAAAGCTCTAATATTTCCAAATTTCATTTTTCTTTATATTTATAAAATAATCACTTAATTATCAGTGTATTACCTTTAACTAAATCTTCGTTTTAGAAAATTAAAACGAGGTTTTAGTAAATTATTTCTTCGTTTTAGCAAACTAAAACAGCGTTTTATTTTGGAAAAATAAGGATTTTGTTTTTTTAATTAAAATTCTGGAAAAACGGATTAAAATTTGCTTGGATTATATTGAGGATTAGTTGATTAATAATTTGGCAAAATTTTAACAAATTTTGAAGATCTAAAATTGAAAAATTGAGTGAAATGTTAAAAATTCGTCAAATTTTGTGTTTTTTTGATGAAAATATGTTAAAATTTGTCAAAAAAGGGGGTTGGAAATGTTAAAAAAAATTTAAAAATGAAAAAGCGAAAAAATGGGTATTTTTTTTCCCTATTGTTTTTTTTATATTCCTTAAAGCATTTTGAATCTATATTCTATGTTAATAATTCTTTTGCAAGGGCAATTGCAGAAGGGGTTATTTTGCCATTGGAAATCATTAGAGCAATTTCATTTATTCTTTCTTCTTTATTTAATAGTTGCATATTGGAATAGGTTGTATTATTATCAACCTTCTTAGAAACCTTATAGTGATAGTTAGCCTTTGATGCAATTTGTGGAAGATGTGTTATTGCTATTACTTGGTGAAAAAAACTCATTGAAAGCATAATCTCCCCTACCTTTGATGCAATATCACCACTAACTCCTGTATCTATTTCATCAAATATTATTGTTGGCATTGTGTGTCTTCTACTTAATATTGCCTTTAATGCAAGCATTAGACGTGAAAGCTCACCTCCTGAAATTACCTTTGAAATATCTTGCAATACTCCTCCCTTATTGGCATTAAAAAGAAAGTTTATCTCATCCTCTCCATTAATATTTATATGCTCAATCTCCTTTATCTCAATCTTTATTCTTGCCTCTTGCATACCCATTAAAGAAAACAAAGGAAGTATTTGCTCTTCTATATTTTGTGATGCTTCCCTTCTTTGCTTTGTTATTTTCTTTGCAATATCCTTTAAAGAAGTATATAGTTTCTCTTCCTTAGTTTTTAATTCCCCTATCTCATCCTCTAAATTGGAAGAAACTAATAGTTTATCATCTATTTCATCTCTTATTCTTAGAAGTTCCTCTATGGAATTTACCTGATGTTTTTTTTCAAGAGAATATATAAGATTCAATCTATCTTGTTTTTTTTCTAAAAGATTATCATCTGCAATAATTGTATCATTAAAGCTATTTAGTTCAAAGTTTATATCTTTTAATTCTATAAAAGCCTCTTCTATTCTCTTATAAATTTCCTCTAATTCCTTACTAAAAGAAGATAGCTTAGATATATTTTGTTTTACTTGTTGTAGGGAATTTAAAACATTTATTTCTCCTTCTCCATTCAAAGAATTTGAAGCATTAAATATGGTTTCTTTTATTTGTTGGGCATTGCTTAGAAGTTCAATATCTTTTTCTAAAAGCTCTTGTTCATCCTTTTCTAATTGTGCTTTTTCAAACTCAGTGCTTAAAAACTCAAAATAGCTTTTCTCTTTAAGAAATTCGTTTTCCTTTTCTTCTAAACCTTGTATTTTCTTTTTAATAGTAGCCCATTTTAAATAAAGTTCTTTATATTCATTTAAAAGACTTTTATCTTCAATATATGAATCAACTATTGAGAATTGAAATATTGAGTTTTTAAGGGTTTGTGTGCTATTTTGGGAATGTATGTCAATGAGTTTTTCGCTCAACTCTTTTTGAATGGAAAGTGAGACAGGGGTATCATTTATAAATGCCCTACTTTTTCCATTTGGGGTTATCTCTCTTCTTAGTATTGTTGTGGAAGAATAGTCCAAATCATTATCATTAAAGAAGTCTTCCAATTCTTCTTCCAATAAAAACTCTGCTTCAACAATACATTTTTTTTCTTTGTCCCATAGAACGTTTTGGTCTGCTCTTTGTCCTAATACTAAGAAAAGAGCACCAAGCATTATTGATTTACCTGCTCCTGTTTCGCCTGTTATAGAAATAAATCCCTTAGGAAAGGTTATATCCATTTGACGGATTAGTGCATAATTTTCTATTTTTAGACGAGAGAGCATAGTAATTACTTTATTTGACAATGAAGTATTTTCTTTTCTTCTAAGAATCCTTCCAATAAGTCTCCTTCTTTAATCTTTCCAACTCCTGAGGGAGTGCCTGTAAAGATTAAATCACCTGTTTTAAGGGTTATGTATTTTGATATGTAGGATATTAAATAATCAACAGAGAATATCATATCGGAAGTATTGGTCTTTTGAACAATGGTATTGTTCTTTAATAGGTGGAAGTTTATATTATCAATATCTTTTCCCAACTCCTTAATATTTATAAACTCACTTATGGGAGCTGAATAGTCAAATGCCTTAGATAAACTCCAAGGAAGAGATTCCTTGATTTCTTTTTCTTGAATATCTCTTAAAGTCATATCTAAGCCTAATGCTATGGAGGAATAATAGTTTTTGGCAAGTCTTTGAGGAATAGTTTTTCCAACCTTATCAATTTTTACTACTAATTCGCATTCATATTGCACATCATTTGAATAGTCGGGATAGTAGAAAGGGTTATTGTTTTCTAAAAGTGCAGTATCACATTTAAAGAAAAACACAGGTTCTTTTGGAATTGTGTGGTTTAATTCTTTAATATGTTGAAGGTAGTTCCTTCCTATGCAAATTATCTTCATCAAATACCTATATTTGAAATTTCTTTAAGTCTTATCTGACTAATTGTTCTTTTAGTTGATAGAGGGAAGTCTGCTTTTAGCATCCAAGAAATGTATCCGGGGTCTGTCATTAGTAGTTCTTTTATTGACTTTCCCTTATATTTTCCAAAATTTATGCTTTCCTCCCCTTTCTCATTATAGACTATATGTCCAACCATATCAACCCAAGAAGAGTTTTTTGTAAATTTCTCCAAAGCCTCAACATCATTGACTATTGGATATGTTATTTTACCATTATCATCAAAGGATGTATTTTGATATTTATCCAATTGAGCACAGAGTATTTCGTAAGTTGCCTCTGTGTCTGCCTCTGCTGAATGGGCATTAATTAGGTCTTTTTGGCAGTAGAATTGGTATGCAGCTTTCAAGGTGCGTTGTTCCATCTTATGAAATATGTTCATAACATCTATTGTGTGACGAGAATCTATGTCAAACTCCACTCCTGCATTTAGAAATTCTTCAACCAAAAGAGGAATATCAAACCTATTTGAATTATATCCTGCTAAATCACTATCTGCAATAAACTCATTTAACTCTGAAGATAATTCTTTAAAAGATTTTTCATTCTTTACATCCTCATCTTTTATTCCATGTATTTTTGTAGCTTGTTCAGGTATATGCATTAATGGATTAATCCTATATGTCCTTACTTGTTTTTCTCCATTAGGGAAAACCTTATATAGACATATTTCAACGATTTTATCATGACCTACACTAACACCTGTGCTTTCTATATCAAAAAATATTAGGGGACGTTTTAAGTTTAATTGCATGAATTTTTGTTTTGTTTATATTGTTTTATTTTTATGTAGGACTATTTCTTAATAGCTTTTCCTTTTTGTATCTTTCTTTCTATGGTATAACCGCTTGTTGGAGGATTAGGTTCATCAACAACAGGAGGAGGAGTAATTTTTTCTTTTACAATTTCCACTAATTCCAATTCAAATATCAAAGGAGTGCATGGAGGAATCATACCTCTTCCTTGTTTCCCATAAGCAAGCTCAGAAGGAATAAGAACAATTGCTTTTTCTGTTGGGCACATCATCTTTACAGCTTCTTCAAATCCTTTTATCATAGATTGAGAACCTATTTTAAATTCTAAAGGTTTATCAGGTTGGCTTTGGTCAAAAACTTGTCCATTACAGAATTTGCCAACATAATTTACCTTAACAGTATTACCTTTTTCAGGGAAGAAAGGAGAAGATTTTCTTTGAATTTTCTTTATATACACTCCTTCTTTTTTAGTATTATCAAAGCCATAATCTTCTATTGCTTGATTTATGATTTGAGGTTCAATCTTTGATAAGCTATCAACAAGTTGTTGATGTTGCTTTTGCTGCATATCTTGTTTTTGTTTTGCTTGTGCCATTTCCTCTTCTTGCTCTTTTGCAGTCTTTATATCGTCTATCTCAATAGTCCAATAAGCCTTCATACCCGGAGCAAAAAACGCAGGCATATTATTACCATACAATTTCAATATGGAATCTCTTTCAAAGACAAAGACACACTTTTCTCCTTTTTTCATCATTAGTGCTCCATCAACTAAATCTCCTTGAAAAACATGTGAAGTACTATCAACTCTTAGTAGTGGAGATGAAGGCATCTTTGCACCATCTGCTATTAGTGAATCTCCAAATTGTATTGAAAACTTTCCAATGATTAGATCGTTAAACTGAACTTTTTGTCCCTTATCATTGGTTCTTTCAAATTTATACTTAACACCTTTTTCAGAAGTTTTAAAATCTTCCATTTTCTTACTCTGCCCAATAAGATTGGTTGAAGAGAGAAGTATTGCTGCAATTAATAAAAAAGTTTGTTTCATGTTTCTTATTTTTTTTGTTTCTATTTATCGTTAATTTATTTTTTAATTCAATATTTTTAATACTTGTATCTCATAAATCAATGTTGCTTTCTTAGGTATGTTTTTTCCATCTCCATTTAATCCATAAGCCAAAAACGAAGGTATAATACAACGAATTGTACTTTTATCTTCAACTCCATTTAAGGCATATATTAGTCCAACAACATCCGATTCTGTTTTCATATCTATTGTTTTCTTTCCCGAGAAAACTTTTTTTCCATCCAATAGACTTATATCGCAATATGTACTAACCTTAGAAGTGGAATCTATATATTTGTTTTCTCCTTTTTTTATCTTTTGAATAAATATTCCATTATCCAATTGTTGCATATCATAGTTTCTTCTTTTGATATAGCCCTTTATTTGTTGTATTTCCTTTTCGTTATGTATTTGATTAATCTTTAATAATTGTTCATCTATCTTTTCTTGTTCACTCTTTTGTTGAGTATTCTGCCTTTGTTCTCTAAAAACATTAGCATAATGGTTATTATACTTCCTATTACAACCAATAGATAGAAAAACAATTATAATAATAAAAAATATACTCTTATACATTAGGGAATGTTTCAATTTGTTTTGTTATCTTTTCTATTACATAATCCAAATCTTCAAAGCAATGTCCTCCTGCTGCCTTTGGATGTCCTCCTCCATTCCAATGTTCCCTTGCAAAAGAATTTACATTAAATGTGTCACTACTTGAACGAAAAGAGATACGTATCCTATCTGGTCTTTCTGTTATTAATGCTCCAAAGGTTATTCCTTTTATCATCAAACAATAATTAACCACTCCTTCTAAATCTCCAACCTTATATCTAAACTTTGCCAAGTCTTCTTTGGTTAGATATATAAATGCAGCACCTTTTTTATTGAATACCCTTAAACGATACATTAAACAAAAGCCAAGCAAACGCAGATGAGATTCAGTAAAAGTGTTATATAGTTTATGATGCATAACCTCTACATTAACTCCATTTTCAACTAATGTTCCTGCAACTTCATAAGTTCTTTTATTATTGCAAGCATAAGAAAAAGAACCTGTATCGGTACATAGTCCAACATAGAGTGCATCAACTATCTTAGGGCTTAGGAATTTATTGCTTTTTTCCAAAGCATAGAGAACCTCATATAGGACTTCACAAGTTGAAGAGGAAGATGTTTCAGAGAATATTAAATCGTATGCTTCTTTGTTTGGATTAGGATGATGATCAATTAGAATCTTTGTTGATTTTAAATTCTCAAAACATTCCTTAATATCATCTCCTGTTCTTTTGAAATCATTATGATCTAAACTAATTATTAGATCGCTTTTTTCTAAAACTTCCTTAGCCTTGTCCAAATGTTTTCTTGCAACACAAAAACAAACATCTTTTAGGATGAAATCTAAAAAGGCAGGATATTCATTAGGGATTATTACATATACATCCTTATTTTTGTCCTTTAAATAACTGAATAGGGCAACACAAGAACCAAGACTATCACCATCTGGATTATAATGTGATAGGAGTGCGCAACTATTGCTTTTATCTATATAGTGCTTTAATTTTTCTATATCATCATTAGTAAAAGACAACATATTATCTTAAATTTTCAGCCCTATATCTATTAGTTGATTTATATGCATCGCAACGACTTTGAGAGCATGACTCTAATAAAATAACTACAAGAGCAAGTCCCAATATTGATAAAACTACCTTTTTCATAAAAATAACATATTAAGTTTTCATTAAATTATTTTACACCAATACCATAAAAATATATTGGTTTTGCAAATATATAAATTTATTAGTATATATAAGGTATTTTTTCTTTTCATACACTAATTTTTTCTTATATAATGAAAAGTTTTCAATTTTCTCACAAAATATATAAAGTGCAAAAGTGCATGCACTTTTACAAACTTTTTTTTAAAATCACCAAAAACCTCGTACAGCATCCCTCCTGTATGGGGTTTTTCTTTTTCCTTATACAAACTTTTTTCTCCATTTTTTATGCACTTTTGCACTTTATTTAACATTTTTTCATACTTACTTTTTATAAAAAAACTATTAAAAATAGAGGATAAAAAATATTAAAGATTTAATATTAAACAATATAATAAAAATAAGATGAAAATATCATATTTTTAGGATGATTATGCTGTACGAGGAAAAAAAACCTCGTACAGCAGACTTAGAAAAATCAAAAATCACTCTTGCTGTACGAGTTTTTTTGCCCTTTTTAGCGGCTTTTTTTCTTTAAAAATGCACTTTTATCATATAAAAATGCCTTTATATTATTCAAAAAATAATTTTCAAAAAAGACAACCCGACTTCCGTTAGGACTAATAAAAGCCGCTTGGCGGTCAAACGCTGTTTTAATTTATTAAAACGAAGAAATAATTTATTAAAACGAAGAAATAATTTATTAAATCTTCGTTTTAGGCGACTTGAATTATAGATAGATAAGAATACTACCAGACTTCCGTTAGGACGAATAAAAGTCGGTTGCCGACAAAACTTCGTTTTAGGCGAATTGAATTATAGATACATAAGAAGGCTACCCTAAGTTCCGTAGGAAAATTAAAGGTCGGTTGCCGACTTGAATTATAAAAAATAAAGGTATAAAAAAATAACTAACAGAATATCTCTAAGCCATCGTAGGCTAAGAAAACATTTGAAGGTAGGGTTTTTGAAACTTCTTTATCTAAGCCTAAGAAGTGGCTAATATGAGTTAGGTATGCCTTTTGTGGAGAAACTTCTTTTATTAGGTTTAGTGCTTCCTCTAAATTGAAATGTGCAAAGTGTTCTTCTCTTCTAAGAGCATTAACAACGAGAGTTTTTACGCCTTTTAGTTTTGCTTTCTCTTGTTGTGAAATTGTTTTAGCATCGGTTATATAGGCAAAGTCCCCTATTCTATATGCCAAAACAGGAAGTTTATAGTGCATAACTTCAATGGGAGTAATTTTAAGTTCATTTATAAAGAAAGGCTTATCTTTTTCAACATCTATTAATTCATATTGAGGTAAGCCGGGATAGTTGGAATTTTCAAAAGCATAGTAATAGGTATCTTTTATTTCATCCAATGCAATCCTATTTGCATATATAGGCATTGCCTTTTGTTGTATGTAGTTGAAAGAACGCACCTCGTCCAATCCTCCTATATGATCGTGATGTGAATGTGTAACTAATATTGCATCTAAATGCCTTACATTATTTATTAACATCTGCTGGCGAAAGTCAGGTCCGCAGTCAATTGTTATTTGAGTCTTATCGCTTTGAATTAAACAAGAGGTTCTATAACGTTTATCTTTAATGTCATTAGACGAACAAACCTCGCAAGAACATCCAATAACGGGTATTCCTTGCGAGGTTCCAGTTCCTAAAAAGGTTATCTTTAAATTGCCCATTTAATCCAGATTGCTCCCCAAGTAAATCCTGCACCAAAAGCTGTTAATATTAGGTTATCTCCTTTTTTAAACTTATCTTGGTTTTCCCATAATAGAAGAGGGATTGTAGCAGAGGTTGTATTACCATACTTCTCTATATTTACCAAAACCTTATTGGGGTCTAAACCTAAACGATTACCAGTAGCATTTATTATTCTTAAATTGGCTTGATGAGGAAGCAAATAAGCAATATCATCTGCAACTAAGTTATTTCTTTTCATTAATTCCTCTGTTGCATCAGCCATCTTTGTAACAGCCCATTTAAATACTGCCTGTCCTTCTTGATATATGTAATGTTCTCTATTGTCAATTGTTTGATGAGTTGGTGGCTTTATACTTCCACCAGCTTTTTGATGCAAGTATTCTCTCCCTACTCCATCAGCACAAAGAATGGCATCTATAAAACCATTGCCATCTTCTGTTGCTTCTAATAGTACTGCTGCTGCTCCATCTCCAAATATAGGACAAGTTGCTCTATCTTGATAATCTACAATAACAGACATTTTTTCTGAACCAACAACGATAGCTTTTTTCACAAAACCACTCTCTATATATTTTGCTGCTGTTGTTAGTCCATTTATAAAACCAGAACATCCAGCATTCAAATCAAATCCAAAACCATTACGAATATCACACTTATCTGCTATTATGTTTGCTGTTGCAGGGAATAACATATCGGGAGTTACCGTACAACAAATTATAAGTTCAATATCCGAAGGGGAAATATTTTTCTTTTTTATTATATTATTTACAACCACAGCTCCCATATCGGATGGTCCCTTTCCTTCTTCCTTTAAGATGCGTCTTTCTTTTATACCAATACGAGTCATTATCCACTCGTCATTAGTATCAACCATTTTGCTTAATTCATCGTTGGTAAGAATATAATCAGGTAAGAATCCTTCTACTGCTGTAATTGCAGCTCTTATTTGTGCCATAACTAAATTGTATGTTTTAAGCCTCTTTCTTCAATACTTTTGCTATTTGTTCATTGATTTTAGAGGTGTATATGGTTTTTGATTGCAATACCATGGTTTTTATTGCTTTTTCATTTGAAATACCATGACCAATTATAACCACCCCATTTGCTCCAAGCAAAGGTAATCCTCCATAGAGTTCATAGTTAAATCGCATAATGAAATCATTTATCATACCTTTTTTAACCATAGTTTTGGCAAAGGCTTCGGTATGTTTCATCATTAAATTTCCAACAAAACCATCGCAAACAAAAACGTCAAAATTATTTTCAAATAATTCTATAGGTTCACAATTGCCACGAAAATCATAATCCTTTGTACCCTTCATCAAAAGCATAGCTGCCTGAGTCTGTTGATTTCCTTTTTCATCCTCTTCACCTATATTAAGCAATCCAACCTTTGGATTTGGTATGCCAATTGCTTGTGCGTATGCACTGCCTAATAGACCAAATTGATATAACATTTCAGCCTTGCTATCAGGATTTACACCTACGTCGAGCAAAACAGACACTCCTTTATCTGCCTTAGGTATTATTGCAGCAAGAGTTGGTCTTATTATACCTTCTAATACACCTACGCTATACATAGTTCCAACAAGCATAACACCTGTTGAACCTGCACTTGCAAAGGTATCTATTTTTCCTTCTTTTAAAAAACGAAAACCAACGGAAATAGAAGAGTTAGGTTTGCTTTGAAGAGCCTTAATAGGTTTTTCGTGCATTTGAATAACCTCATCTGCTTCTACTATTTCAAAATCTTCAACTTTTGCTCCAAGAGAAAGAATTTCCTTTTCTATTATATCTTTTTTACCAAAAAGAACTATCCTATCGTTGGAGTCTAATTCCTTATTTGCTAAAACAGCACCATTAACTGCTGCCTTGGGAGCATAATCTCCTCCCATAGCATCTAAACCTATCCGCATATATAAAAGATTTACTTATGCAGTAGCTCCCTTTTCTATTGCTAATTTACCTCTGTAATATCCACATTCAGGACACACTCTGTGAGACACTACTGCTGCTCCACAATTACTACAAGTTGATAGTTGTACTGATTCAACCTTATCGTGTGTTCTTCTCTTTGCTGTTCTCGTTTGAGAAAATCTGTGTTTTGGATTTGGCATTTTATTATACTTTTATGTTATTATTTTTATTTTTATTAATTTACTTTAATTTCTTTTAATTTTTCCCACCTTACATCTACTTCCTGCTCTAAAACATCATCCTTTTCTTGAATTAATCTTAACATATTTTCATTACATTCTCCTTCCTTATGAACACGTCTTAGAGGAATATGCAAATATATACATTCATATATATATTGTTTTAGATCTATTTCTCTTTCATCAAAAGGAAGAAACAATATATCATCTTCATAACTTTCATCTTTGTCGGAAAATTGTACATATAATGTATCTTTACCTTTTATTTTTAATGGCAATTCTTCCAAACATCTATCACATAAAACCTTGATTTGTCCATTAAAATCAAAGTTAAAAGTTAATATATCTTCCTTTTTATCCATTAGAACATTAAATACTATATCGGCATCCAAAATATCTTCTTCCTCCACTTTAAACTCTAAAAAAAGAGTTTTATCAACCTTAAATTCATACCTATACTCGCCTAATGCAAGTGAGGCAAAATTTATTATATAATCCATTTTGTTGCTTAACAAGTATAAATATTCAGCCTGCAAAAGTACTACTTTTTTTTATATATGTATAAACAAAGGCAAATAAATTGCCCTATTTATATAGAAAAACCAAGAAAAAAATAGTTATATTTATTAAAGTGCTTTGTAGATTTTGAGAAGTTTAATTAGTAGATTCTCTACTTTATTTAATTCAAGCATATTCTTACCATCGCTTTTAGCTTGCAAAGGATTGGGATGTGTTTCTAAGAAAATTCCATTCACTCCTACCGCAATTGCAGCCTTAGCTATGGTTTCTATCATTTGTGGATCACCTCCTGTAACACCACTTTCTTGATTTGGCTTTTGCAAACTATGAGTTACATCCATAACAACAGGAACATTGTTTTGCTGCATAAGAGGAATATTTCTAAAATCTACAACCAAATCATTATATCCAAAAAAATTACCCCTATCTGTTAGAATTATCTTTTCATTATTCTGACTCTTTATCTTTTCAACAACATATTTCATAGCACCTGCTGAAAGAAATTGACCCTTTTTTATATTTACTATCTTTTGTGTTTGTGCTGCTGCAAAAAGAATATCGGTTTGACGGCATAAAAAAGCAGGTATTTGCAAAATATCTACATATTCTGCAGCTAAAAATGCTTCCTCCTTTGAATGAATATCTGTAATAACAGGGACATTATACTTATTCCTTATCTCATTTAATAAGGATAAGCCTTTTTTATCTCCAATACCTGTAAAAGAATTTACACTTGAACGATTATCTTTCTTATAAGAAGCCTTAAATATAAAGGGAATATCCAATCTTTTTGTAATTTCTATTAGTTTTTCTGCAATAGAAAAAGGCATATCTTCATCTTCTATAACGCAAGGTCCTGCAATAAGAAAGAAATTTCTTCCCTTTTCTTTTAACTTATTATATATATCTTCCACTTTACTATCCTTTTTGTTTTGTATTATTAAATATTTAATTTTTCTTTCTTTATTTCCTTTTTATATTTATAATATATTGAAAAGGTTTTACTTTAATAAAAAAAGATTACTTTTGCAAAAGTAATAATTCCTTTTGAAAGAGGAAGCAAGAAAATGAGAAAGAAAAGAAATATAAAGAAAGAGGGAGTTTATAAAATAAAACTTTCTAAGGCTGATGAGAAACTTTTATGCCGCTATTGTGCAACAAATAAAGTTGGAAAAGCAGTAGGTATTAAAAGGGTTTTAAGAACCTATTTAAAGGATACACTTCCTCCAATAGAAAAGATACCAAAGAATCAATTAGGATTATTTGACCCTGTACAAAAAACTATATTTGATTAACTTATTATCTATTATATAATCTTCTTATTTAACTTATCTTTTTCTTTTTATTCTTTTTTTCCTTTTGAAATCCTCAAAAATTTTTCAAAAATTTTCCGAAATCTCACCTTCAAAAATCCAGAAAAAAGCAAGAAAAAATAGAATAAAAACGCTCCCTTTTAGCAAAAGACAACAAAAAACACAGCGTTTTTATCTTTTTTCTGCATTTTCTAATGCCATTTCCTTGCAATATTCACGCCCAAGGGTAAGCAAGGAGGAAAAGAACGCAAAATTTAGGCATCATAACTTGCTGATAATGGTTCAAAGCTCTTTATCAATGAGAGAATTATATCATTCAAAAATTGAAAAATTTTTGAATGCGTTTTAAATAATTGAATAGGGATTAGTGGATTAATAAATAATTATATCAGAATAATGAAATATTCATTTATATTACAGAATAATGTATTTTTGTAATTGAATAAAAATTGATAAAAGAGAATATAATTACAACTTAATTATAGTTTAAATAAGAAAAAATTAGAATAAATCATATCTTTATTCTAATTTTGCCCCATAAAATTAGAATAAGAACATTAATTATTCAAGAAATGTTAGAATAAGATGAAGAATTTTAATGCAGGAAAGCTCCTTGAGCAAGGAGGATATAAAAGTTTTCAACCAGAGCCATTGTGTAGAAAATGGGTAATTGATGATATGGACGTTTAATGATTACCCTTTATCTTGTAAGTAAAGGAATATTAAAACGCCCTCTTTTATACTTATCTGCCTTTTTGGAAAAACATAGAACGCTATATTATGATAACCTAATGAAGGTACGTTTTCAAAATGATATTGATCAATGGCTAAAGTTTTTCTTAACTGGTGTTATTGAAACTGCACAAAAGGGAGTAGATACATTACAAAAGATTATGTATCTTAAAGAGGATATAGAGAAAAAATGTGATACTCTTGGCAAACGAGGAATAGATGCAAGGATTTTACTTAACTATCTTTATAAAAAACCTATTATTTCTGTCGCAAAAGCAATTGAATTAATACATAAAACTCCACAAACAGCATATACATTAATTGCAGATATGGAAAAATTAGGCATTTTAAAAGAAATTACACATACGCAAAGAAATAAACTCTATTGCTTTTCTTCATATATTAATCTATTTGAAACACTATAATAATTTCATTTCCTAACTTCATTTCCTGCCCATATTCACGTCCAATGGTAAAGCAAGAGGAAAAGAACGCCTGCATTTGGCATCATAACTTGCTGATAATGGTTTCAAGCTCTTTATCAATGAGAGGATTATATCCTTCAAAAATTGAAAAATTTTTGAATGCGTTTTGAATAATTGGATAGAGGTTAGGGAATTAAGAAATATTCTTTCACAAGTAAAATCAAAAGAATTTATTAAAATGAAACTAATTTTCACATTAATTAATCTTTAAATTAACTTTTTAAAGTTTTTTCATCAAATGTTAAATTTTGGATTTTAACATTTTTGTAATGATTATTTTTATACATTTGCCGTCATAATATTTTAGTTAATTCTTAATCTAACATATAGCATGAAAATAAATATTTCTACAATAAGAAACTTTATTTATCTAAAAAAATAAATATCTTTGTAAAAGATTATAAAATTGAATCATGATGAAAAAAAATTTAATTTTAACTTTAATTGTAATTACAAATATTACGATTATTAATGCACAGGATACAACACATACTATATATAGTCAGACTGATTCATTGTGTAAGTATTATGACTTATCTATAAAATTTCCTAATGATAAGAGTTATAAAGAAAAGTTTTTTGATAATTTTCCAAATGACTTTAAAACATTTAATTCAATATATGGATATAACGAATATTTTTATCGGGGGCGTAATATTATTTATTCTGGTCCATTATCAGGTGCTTATAATTATGAACATATACATGATTTATTTTGCAATTTAGTTGATGTAGTTAATAAGGATAAGTTTTATATGAAGATAGTCAATTTAACAATTGATAATTATTGGGAAGCTGATTCAGAATTACAATTTTGCATACAAGAAAAAATTATAAATGATATAGACTATGTATTAAAAGCAGTAAATACATTATCTGAAAAAGATGCGTATGGTTTTTGGTTTTTTATATTTGATAGACCACACCCAAGCAATCTAAAAGAACTTTATGATGCACTATACAAAATTGCAATTATAAAAGATTCTAAACAAGCGTTATTAATGGAAAAAGCATATAAATGGTTAATTGAAGAAGATGATCACGGTCATTAAAAATAAAAAAATATAAAATAAAGATTATCATCAATACATAAATTTGATAAAAAATGAAGAAAGTTTTAATTGCAATATTAATGTTGGGTTCAAGTGTTATCTTTGTTAATGCACAAGATGTAGAGGTAGCATATCCAAAAGATCAAAGTTTAGTAAATAAATTAGAAAATTATTATGAGTTATCTCTTAAACCAAATAATTTGTTTGATAGAAAGAATTTTTTTGAAGTTTTTCCTAATGACTTTAAAACATTTAATTCAATATATGGATGTCATGAGAATAGAATTAAAGGTCGTTATACTACTTTTCTTGGTCCTTTATATAAAAATTTTTATGATCATATAAGGTTATTTTTTAGTTTAGATAGTGTAATTGATAAAGATACATTTTATATGAAAGTTATTAATATAGCAATTGATGGTTATTGGGAATCCAGTGTAATATCTGTTTTCCAATCTTGTATAAAAGAAAGAATCCCTAATGACATATACTTTATATTAAAAACTGTTAATAAATTATCAGACGAAAAGGCTTGTAGTTTTTGGCTATTTTTATTTGATGGACCATACCCTTATAGCAAGAAAAGTATGTATGAAAAACTATATAGGCTTGTAGTTTCAAAAGATTCTAAACAAGCAACACTGATGAAACAAGCATATAATAAATTGCTTGATGAGGAACGTTTGATGAAAGGTGTTGATAGTCGTTGATATAATTAGAAGATTAAATAATGAAAAAATATATCATTTATATAATTTTATTTATTGGCTGTAATTGTTTTGCTCAAGAGAATAAAGAATACATAATTAAAGATAATTTTGCATTAATATATTTATCTCCAACATTAGAATATTTAGATAGCATAAAACAAACACTACATAATGAAGATGAAGAAGAAAATTTTTATGTTGCAGCAGATGATGCAAATTTTTATTTATATTATGCTATGAAATATTTAAAAGAAAACAATATATCTTATATTTCTATCCCCTTAGATTACTCTATTTATTTGCAAAAAGAAAAAGAAAGAATTTTTGTTCCAGAGGAAATGGGTTGCTTTGGTTGCTTATTTTTATACGAAAAAGGCAAGTATAAAGAATTTATTTCTTTTATAGATGTAGGTTCTTTTTGGAAATTTAAT
>JAISIA010000030.1 GCA_031262295.1 Bacteroidales bacterium
AGAAAATATTATAAAAATATCCTATTATAAAAACACAAATAAATATAAAAAAATACTCAATTGGTTTATTTCTTTAAAGGGAATATTCTTTCTATGCAAAACTAATTTAGCTCCCATAAGGGGCAAGACTTATTTATCATAAACAAATAAGTTTTGTCCGTAAAAGTTAGGAAAAAACAATAAAAACTATAAAAATGAAAGGACTTCGTTAAATAAAATATTTTATAAACTTTAAATACAATTAGTATGAAAAAATTATTTTTATATGCTACAATTATTATGTTAGCATTTTCTACAAGTTTATTAGTATCTTGTAGTGACGATTTTAAAGAAGAGCCTCAAAATTCTTCAACAGAAGAAAGAGGAATTATGCATATTACTAAGGAACAATTTGCACAATGGGTTGATAATGCCGATATTAGAGAAGCAATACTACAATCTCAAAAAGATGGATATACATATAGGGTGTATAAGGATGCAGATGGCAATGTGGTTTATAAACAAAAAATCACAAAAGAAGAAAAAAAGCCTGACTTTGTAACATCTGATATGTATGCATTAATGAAATGGGTGGCTGAGGCATTAGAAAATGGTTACGATGTATATATTTCTTATGACGAAAAAACTAAAAAATATTCCGGCTGGTTAATAACAGTTGGGGAATAAATTAATTCTTATGCAGGTTCAGTAAAATAATTTATTGAACCTGCTTTTATGTAATTTTATTTTCGCCATTAAAACTAAAAAGAATTAAAAACTAAAAATCACCAAATTAGGATTAATTTAGAAGATGTAAGCGATTTTGTATATTAACATCACTTACTCCGCTATCAAAATCTAAATATAGTATATTCAAATTGGGATAAAGGCTTTTTATCTTCTTTTCTACTCCTTTTGATATTATATGATTAGCTATGCAACCAAAGGGTTGAAGAGAGATAACATTATTTACGCCCTCTTGGGCAAAACAAACAATCTCTCCTGTTAGCAACCAGCCTTCCCCAGCTTGAGAAGCCAGAGAGATAACCTTCTCTGCCTTTTTTGCTGTTTGGAATATATCGTGCATTGGATTATAAAACAAAAAGGAAGATATTGCCTTATCAAAGGTATTTATTGTCTTTTTGACCAATTTATATATATTATCTATTATAAAATTGGGCATTTTAGAAGAGGAAATATTGTTTTTCTTATTAAATTTAATATTAACAAAGCTCTGCAAGAAGAAGTCTAATAGCATAGGTGGCATAATTTCAAAACCATTTCTGCTTAAAGTGTGCAAGATATCCTTATGTGCAAAGCTGTTAAACTTCAAAAATATCTCTCCAACTACGCCAATTTTCTTCTTTTCTTTATTATCTATTTCAATTTTGTTAAACTCCTCTGCGGCTTCTCTTATAAGTGAAAGAAGTGAATTAGGATTATTCTCCTCTACAAGCCTACTTGCCCTTTCCATATACTTATCTTTTAATCTTAAAGACTCACCAATGGTTTTCTCTCTTGAAAGCATTGCAAAGTATAGTTTAGAAAGACAATCTCCAAAAATCACTCCATAGAGGGCAATTTTTATATGCTTTAACCAATTTATTTCAAATCCGCTTTGATTATTTGACATATCATCACCCAAAGCCACAGATAATACAGGAACTTGTCTATAACCTGCCTCAACCAAAGCATTCTTTATCATAGCTAAATAGTTGGACGCTCTGCATTGACCTCCTGTTTGTGTTATTGCAACAGCGGTATTATCCAAGTTATATTTGCCGCTTTTCAATGCTTTTATAATGTCTCCTATTATTAATGTTGCAGGATAACAAACCTCATTATTTGCATATCGTAAGCCTTCTTCTGAGGATTGAGCATCACTTTTGGGCAAGACCTCAAAGTTATATCCTGTTAGTTTGAAAAAAGAAGTCATTAAAGGAGATATAAAATCAGTAAAATATGGCACAATTATGGTACGTTTCTTATCTTTTTTATCAAAAGGCTTTGTTGTCTTAAAGGCATCCAAAGACTTTTTTGTTGCACTATCTTCTTTTAGACTTTCAATTAAAGAACGCACTCTCAATTTTAATGAACCTATATTATCAACATCATCAATCTTTAATATTGTTAAGCTCTTTTTACCTCTTTTTAATATTGCTTTAATTTCATCAAGCAAGAAAGCATCGGGACCACAACCAAAGGATGTTAGCTGCATAAAATGAATATTGTTATCATCTTCTGCAACCCTTTGTGCTGCTTTTAATATCCTATTTGTATAAGCCCATTGTGAAACATAATGAAAAGAATGAGAGTAGTTCTCTTCTTTTTGACTGCGATACAAATCTTCTGAAATAACATCCACACCTAAATCGGATATCATCTCGGAAATCTTATGCTGAATCAATTGGTCGGTATGATAAGGTCTTGCTGAGAGAAGTATGGTTAAACGCTTTTCTTTTTTGTTTCTTTTATATATTTCATTGTTTTTCTCCTCTATCTCTTTGGTATAATCCTCTTGAGATTTTAATGCCTTTTTAATTGCCTTTACAATTATGTGTTTTTCTACACCTAAACTTTGCAAATACTCTGTTACACCCTTTATCAAAAGAGAGGTATCCTTAAAGTTTATTATTGGAGAATCTATTTTAGTTTTTGGATTTATTGCACTTTTTATAACATCTGAATAACTTGAAACAATGGGACAATTATAACTATTCTTTGAATTATTGTCTTCCTTTTGCTCATATATTATATAAGGCATAAATATCCTATCAACATTTTTGTCAATTAAATTATATATATGGCTATGTACTAATTTTGCTGGGAAGCAAATATTGTCTGACATGACAGAATGCACAGCTTTTTCGTATTCTTTAAAGGTTGATTTGTCAGAAAGAATGGTTTTTATTGAGCATTCATTAAAAAGACTATGCCAAAAAGGATAGTTTTCAAACATATTTAAGACTCTTGGAATGCCAATAGTTATATTCTTTTTGTAATTATTAATTGTTGGTCTATTAAATAGGAGTTCTCTTTTTATAGGATAAATATTGAAGCCTTTTTCTTTTTTATCTCCACTATTGGAAAAAACTTTCTCGCATCTATTTCCTGAATAGAATATATTATTATTGGAAAAAGTGTATTTTGAAACCTCACAATTGTTTTCGCAACCCTTACAAATAAGGTTTGTTGTTTCATATCTTAACTCATCAATTGTAGTTTCTATTGATGTTTTTCTTTGAGTAGGATTGTTCTTTGCATATATTGCACAGCCGTATGCTCCCATTAGCTCTGCAACATTACTCCTACTAACCTTAGAATTTGAAACCTTTTCAAAGGCTCTTACAACAGAGTCGTTCTTCATTGCACCGCCTTGAACAACTATATTATCCCCCAATATGGAACAATCTCTTATTTTTAGAACTTTATATAAGCAATTCTTAACAACAGAATAGGAAAGACCAGATGCAATATCCTCTATATTGGCTCCTTCACGCAAGACTTGTTTTACTTTTGAATTCATAAAAACTGTGCATCTTGTACCCAAATCACAAGGATTATTTGCCTTGCATGCCAAGAAAGCAAAGTTTTCTATATCTAAATTCAAGCCCTGAGCAAAGGTTGAGAGAAATGAACCGCATCCAGAAGAGCAGGCTTCGTTTATCTCTATCTTATTTATCGCTCCATTCTCAATAAAAATCGCCTTCATGTCCTGCCCACCTATATCTAATATGAAGGAGACATCTTTTGAAAATTTCCTTGCAGAAAGATAATGTGCAATAGTTTCTATTATTCCATTATCCAAATTAAAAGCTGCCTTAATCAAATCCTCTCCATAACCAGTGGAACAAGTACCTTTTATCTTTATATTAGTGCCAGAGATTTTTTTTTGCAAAAGCAATAACCCGTCTTTTACGCATTGTATAGGCTTTCCTTGCGAAAAAGCGTAGTAGGAAAAGACAATATCTTCATTATTGTTTATTGCAACAATTTTAGTTGTGGTACTTCCTGAGTCAATTCCAATATATATTTCTTCATTCCCCTGCTTTATATCCTCTATATCCAATATGCGAATATCGTTTTTCTTTTTTTCTTCCTTCCAAAGATTATATTCTTTTTCTGTTTCAAATAATGGAGGTAAGGAATTTGTTGTCTTAATGTTTTTATCTACATCATTAAATAGGGATATTAGCTCATCAATTGAATATTGCTTAGTTTTATCCTCTGATAAGGCACTTCCCCAAGCGGGAATTAGGTTGGCATTTTCAGGAGTTATGGTATCTATGCTTTCATCTATGTTTAAATAATGACAAAAGGCTTTTCTTAAAGCAGGATTAAAGGTAAATGGACCTCCACAAAAAAGAACCTTAGGTTTAATATCCATTCCATGAGAAAGGGAACCTATACATTGAACCGCCACAGCATGGAATACAGACATTACAATATCTTCCTTAGGTACGTTTTTGCTTATTAGGTTTTGTACATCTGTTTTTGAGAATACTCCACAGCGAGATGCAATGGGATGAATCTTCTTTTCATCCCACACAAGTGAGGAAAAATCTTCTGGATTCACACCAAGCAAGGCTATCATTTGGTCAATAAAAGCTCCAGTTCCTCCTGCACAATTCCCATTCATTCTAAGATCAATGTTGCCTTGACTATTTATAAATACAATCTTTGCATCCTCACCTCCTATATCTATTATTGTAGATATATTAGAGAATTTCTGCTTTACAACATCAATACTTGCTTTTACCTCTTGTAAAAATGGTATATTAAACTTTTCAGAAAGTCCCATACCAACACTACCGGTTACAGATAAAGAGAAGACTTCATTAGGTAAGACTTCTTTTAGGGCATTGAAAGATTGGTGTAGAGCATAAGAAACATCAGATAGGTGACGAGTGTAATTAGAAAAGAGAATATCTCCCCCTTTATCAACTACTACTAATTTAATTGTAGTTGATCCAATATCTAAACCTAAGCGATACATTAATTATTTAGTTGATTATAAAATTTGTTTTAGTTTTTTATAGTAAAAGTTTGATTGATTATAAGAATAGCTTAGTAAATTCTCTTCTCTCTCTATTCTTCCATGCACCTTTATGATAAAGATAAGACGCAATTAAAGGAACAACAGTTGTAGCTTCCGCATAAACCATTTGCTCGTATGCAGTATCAACTTTGCCCCAAGAGGAGGCTTCTTTTAGTGTTGAAGAAGAACATGCACCATCTCTAACATCAGCAACAGTAATTTGTATTGCATAACGATGCATTGGAACATCCTTTCCTAAAACTTCTGCACATACAACAGTGTCTTGGGTAAAGTTTTTAGGAACTCCACCACCAATCATAAACAATCCTGTTATATTAGCTGCTATTTTTATATTGGTTAATTCTAAAAAGTCTTTAACAGAATCTATACTTAGATGACTATTTGGATTTTCTACTTGATGCATAACCAAACCAAAGCCCGCCGAAGAGTCGGTAAAGGCAGGACAAAATATTGGTACGTTATGTTCATAACAAACCTCAATTAGGGAATCCTTCTTTTTTGAATTTCCATTATGAAGCCATTTTCCCATTTCATAAATAAATTCTCTTGAAGAATAAGGACGTTTTTCCAAGCTATCAGCAATTAGCTTTATTGTATTATCACAATTTTGTAATTCTTCCTCATCTATATATGTATCATATATCCTGTCAATATAGTTTGAACGAAGATATTTGTCGTCAATAAAAGGAGTGCCTTTGTAATGTTTAAATCCTAAAGCCTCAAAAAAGTCCATATCTACAATGGATGCTCCTGTTGCAACTATGCAATCCACCATATTATGTTTTACCATATCAACATAAACCTGCATACATCCTCCTGCTGAGGTGCTACCTGCAAGAGTTAGTATTACAGAACAAGACTTATCCTCCAACATTCTTTGATAAATATCGGCAGCTTGTGCAGTATCTCTTGACGAAAAGGACATATCCCTCATAGCATCTATTATTGCTGTTGAATCAATAGCCTTTATATCCACATGTTTTACCTCTTGCTTTAAAAGATCTTTCTTTTCCATTACCTTATATTTTTATTTTTATACTTATTAATTTAAAATAAAACTCAAATTCCTTGTTTTTTCATAAAAGATTTCTAATTCCTTTATATCAATTTAAGGAAAACTCATTTTTTAATCCAATTATTGCATACCAATAAAGAAAAAACAAGGAGCAAAAATACCAAAATTTATTAGCATTTTGCAAAAATTAATATGTTTTCTTAAAAATAAAAATAAAAAAATATATAATATAATCCTTTGAAATAAACTATAATTCCTATTTTTTGCAATAAAAACTTTCCGCAAAAAAACAATAAAATCTTTGTTGTTATTAAAAAATTAGTACTTTTGCAGCGGAAAGTTGGCAGAGTGGTCGATTGCGGCAGTCTTGAAAACTGTTGACTGTAACAGGTCCGGGGGTTCGAATCCCTCACTTTCCGCTTCATTTATTCAAAACCTATATTCCCCCCTAAAAATTTAAAAAGCCAAAGCAGCAGAACCTAATATGGCTGCATTCTTATCGTTTAATTGAGATATTTCTATTTGAATTGTGTCTTTAAAGACAGAGAAAATATACTCATTAAAGTATTTATTAAGCGGTTTTAATAGCACATCCTTTGAAAGAGATAAGCCTCCAAAGAGAAAAATCTTCTCAGGAGAGGTTATCATTGAGGCATTGGCAAGAGCAATAGCAAGCATCTTTGCCGTTATATCAAAACATTTTAATGCCAAAGCATCATTTTTTAGTGCAGAAAGATATATTTTCTCGCTATCAATTTCTTTCCTATTTATATTTCTCAAAGATGAAGGTGTGGTAGTTTCTTTTATAAGCTCCAAAGCAGTATTTGTTATACCCGTTGCCGAAGCATAGGTCTCAGCACATCCTCTCCTTCCACAATTACATTTTCTCCCTTCAATTTGTACAATACAATGTCCAACCTCTCCTGCAAAACCAGAGGCACCATAAACTAATTTTCCATCAACAACAACACCGCTTCCAAGACCTGTTCCTAATGTAATCATAAGAAAATCTTTTACCCCCTTAGCTCCTCCAAATAGCATCTCCCCTATTGCAGCTGCGTTAGCGTCATTAGTTATTATAACATCTAAGTTATAACCCCGCCTTTTTAAAATAGTTTTTATATAATCCTTAATTGGAATTATTCCCTTAAAATTCAAATTTGGGGCATATTCTATCGTACCTCTATAATAATTTCCATTAGGAGCACCTATGCCTATTGCTGAAATCTCATCCTTATTGTCACAATACTCTATTAGGGATATTATATTTTCTGTTACACAATTAAGATATTCATCTTTTATAACAAAACTATTGGTCTTTATGCTTAGAGTTTTTAGAATTTCTCCCTCATTATTTACCAATCCCATTATGGTATTTGTACCTCCTATATCAATTCCTATTGAATACTTCTTCATAATAATTAAACCTTTACAAGATCTTTCATAGTAAAATATCCTTTCTTATCCTTTAAAAATTCTGCTGCAAGAACAGCTCCTAATGCAAAACCTTCACGAGAATGAGCACTATGAGTAAGTTTTATATCGTCAATAACAGAACTATACAATACACTATGCTCTCCTACAACCTCGCCAATACGTCTTGAAAAAATATTTACCTCATCGCTCTTTGCCTCAAAGGCATCTAAAACCCATTTATCTTTTCTATCAATATTGTCAATTATATTCTCAGCCAGAGTTATTGCACTTCCGCTTGGTGCATCTAACTTATGTTTATGGTGAATTTCCTCTATTGAAACCTCGTAGGAAGGCTCATTATTCATAATTTTTGCTAAAAGAATATTTATCCTATTAAATATAAACATCCCTATACTAAAATTTGATGCCACAAATAGTGTCCTTTCCTCCTTTTGAGCTAAGAGTTTAAAATCATTTAATTTACTATACCAATTAGTAGTTCCAACAACTATTGGAATAAAATGATTAAAACATCTAATAATATTGTCTTCTACAACGTAGGGTGTTGAAAAATCTATTGCAACATCCACTTTTTCATAGTCTAAATCCTTCCAATTATCTTCATTATCTATAATATGAACAATCTTATGATGACGCATTAGGGCTGCTTTTTCAACCATACGTCCCATTTTTCCATAACCAATTAACAAAATATTCATATTTTTTCTATGTTTTCTATAATTCTATTATATGCTTTCTATAATTCTATTTTATGAACTTATAATATTTTTTTTGCAAAAGCAATAAGCAAAGGTAATATAATTCCTATAAATTCAAGGACAATGAAACAATTTTTATCCATTTACTATATTTCCGACAAAATTTTAACATTCTTCACCCCATTTTTTGACCAATTTTAACATCATTTTATCAAAAATTGCCCAAATTTTAACATTTTTTAACATTTCATTCAAAAATTCAATTTTTACTAGTCAAAAATTTGTTAAAATTTTGCAAAATTATTAATTCATTAATCCTCAATATAATCCAAGCAAATTTTAATATCTTTTTCCGTATTTTTAATTAAAAAAACCAAATTCTAATTTTTTCAGAAAAAAACGAAGAAAAATTCAAATAAAACGCTGTTTTATTTTACTAAAACGAAGAAATAATTTTCTAAAACCTCGTTTTAATTTTTTAAAACGAGGTTTTATTCAAAGATAACAAACTAATAATAAAGTGATTATATTTTAGATGCAAATAAAAATAAGTTGTGGGGAAATTTCTATGTCTTTTGCCTTAAAAGAAACTTTGTTTGGCAAAGATACAAAAAAGATTTGATAAATGCAAATGGTGATTTTCAGTTTTGAAATTTTGAATTTAACATTTGAAGAGAAAAATGTTAAATATTTTTTGAAATTAAATTTTTCATATATCAAAACAATGGTATTCATTTCCTTGTAAAAGTAATATTATACGCAAATATTGATAATTTATATAAAGAAACAATGCTTACAAGGGGAAAAATCCGCTTATTATTGGTTGTTTTGTGTAATTCCCTTTGCAAATTTTCCCTATTGATTTAGGATAAAACAAAAGTTGGTTGCAGGCTTTTGGTTAGGACAAAATAAAGGTGGGTTGCTGACTTTTTTTGTTAAAAACTTGGTTTCTATTTAATAATTTTTATAATTTTGTCTTTCAAGAAAAATATAAAATATGAAAAAAATCTTTTTACCTTTAATAATACTATTAATAAGTGTTATTAGTTTTCATTCTTGTCAAACAATTGGAAATATGGCTCCAAGATATAAAACTGCAAGCAAAGAAGAACAAAAGGAAAATACTCCATTAGAAATTAATTTAGCTTCTTTAGATAAAGACTTTCTTAATAAGGAAGATACTAATATTGTGTTTTATAAAATAGATGTTGATATATTAAAAGAGGTTATTCGCAAAAGTGGAAACGAATATACTTTATGTGCTTCCTTTTATTATTTTTGTGATGTAGGAAAATTATATTTTGATACCTTGATGCAATTTGCAAAGAAAAATAATATAAATTTTGTAGTCTTAGAAACAACAGATTGGTTACATCAAAAAAGAACACGCCAATTTTTTAAAGAAAAAGATTATTATAAACCTCTTTTAGCATTAGATTTAAGTAAGTATAGTTACGATTTTGATAGTAGAAGACGTTGGAGAAGATTTATTAAAGCACTCGGAATAAAAAACTATAAAGAGTTCTTTGGACATGATGATTTTATTTTATTTGATAAAGATGCAAATATTGTACTCTCTGGTAACTTTTATGAAGATAAAGATAAATTAAAAGAATATCTTGATATTAAAAATTAAAACATTTTATATTATGAAAAAGACATCGTTTTTATTATTTGTTGTTGCCTTATTTATTGCAACAATAGCGTTTTCGCAAGAGGGGGAAAAAAATAGGATGAGATTTAAACTTGATTTAAATTTAGGAAGTGCTACCTTCTTTGATTTATCAGGTCCTTACACTTTCTTTCCTACTAATTATTCTAATATTGGTTATACCTCCATAGCTCTTGGTATAAAAAGTAAGGAATTTGATGGAAAGGCTATTGGATTGGATTTAGCCGTTGATCAGTATGGTTTTGGCGATAACATATATTCTTATGGAATAAGAGAAAGAAATCCTCTTAGAAATTTTAAGATAAATGGTATAGCATATAAAAATATTACAGAAAACCTTTCTTGGGGTCTTTTTGTTGGAGCAGGTTTATTACATTCCAAAGCAGAAATAAATGTAAATAATAAAACGTATAAATTGGATAGTCGTTTAGGTTATGCTTTAAATTTAGGATTAAGTATGTATTATAATTTTTCAGGAGGATTTTATTTTAATGCTAAAATAAACTATCTCTATGGTGAATTGCAAAAAGCCAAACTTCCTAAGGATTTATCTGGCTATGAATCCAATTTAAATAGCGGACGAATATCAGGAGGCTACGACTTTTCATTAGGACTTACTTGCTTATTTTAAAAAAGAATAACAAAGATACATTAATAAGCCTCATAAAAAAATGAGGCTTATTTTTTTATACTTAATAAATAATTGAAGAATTTATAAATAAATATTATTTGCTATTTTCAATATTTTCTTTATTTTTGCACAAATAATCATACTATGAGTATAGAAATAGCGAAAGAAAGAAAATATTGTAAAATAAATAAGCTAATGCAAGAAATACCTAAGGGGCTTGTTTTATTATCTCCTTGGCTGCGTTCAAAAGGCTATTCCTACGAATTACAACAGCGGTATCGTTTAAGCGGTTGGCTAAAATCAATTGGAACGGGAGCTATGCTAAAAAGTGGAGATGAACTAACATTATTTGGAGCATTAGCTGCATTACAAAATCAAGCTGATTTAAATATACATATTGGCGGTCGCTCTGCATTAGAACTTTCTGGCGTTTCACACTATTTACAAATTAACCAACAAGAGGTCGTTATTTTCCTTGATAGCAAAATATCATTACCTGCATGGTTTGCAAACAATCAATTGATGACAACTACGAAAATATTTCATACCACTTTATATAATAATGATAGTCTTGGAATGATAGATTACAAAGAAGGAGAACTTACAATGAAAATATCTTCTCCTATAAGAGCTATAATGGAATGTTTATATCTATGTCCTAACCTATTTTCATTACAAGAAACTTATGAATTAATGGAAGGCTTACAAACTCTTCACCCTACACAAGTGCAAAAATTACTTGAAGATTGTAAATCCATAAAAGTTAAACGCCTTTTTCTATATTTTGCAGAAAGGGCAAATCTTGTTTGGTTAAAATATATAGACATTAATAATATAAATTTAGGTAAAGGTATTCGCAGTTTAGCTACTGACGGAGCTTACGTTTCCAAATATCATTTAGTATTACCAAAAGAACTTATATGAATACTGCTTATAAAAAACAAGTTGCATTATTATTAAATATATTACCCTATATCACAGAAGAGGAAAATTTTGCTCTACATGGTGGTACGGCTATAAATCTTTTTTATTTAAATATGCCTCGTTTATCAATTGATATAGATTTAACTTTTATTCCATTTACAAATAACCGCAACAATGATTTGGAATTTATTCGTAATTCTTTAAATAATGTCAAAAAGAAACTATCAATACGGATACCAAAAATACATTTTGAAGACCAAAGACGAGCAAATGAAGATCTAAAATTGATTTGTTCTACTTCTGATGCAACTATAAAAATTGAAGTTAATCAAATTAATAGAGGTTTAATAGCTGATAGCAGCATAAGAGTATTGTGTGAAGGTGCCCAAGAAGAGTTTAATTGTTTTTGTGAAGCCAGAACAGTTTCATTTGGTCAGTTATGGGGAGGAAAGATAGCTGCTGCATTAGATCGTCAGCATCCAAGAGATTTATTTGATATTAGAAATCTCTTAGAAAATAATGGATATACAGATGATGTAAAGTCTGGTTTTATATTTTTCTTGTTATGTGGTAAGCGTCCAATTCATGAAATGCTAAACCCACAAAAAATAAATCAACAAGCTATATTAGAGAGTCAGTTTAATGGAATGACATATCAGCCATTTTTATATAAAGATTACGAAAACACTCAAAAGAAACTTATAAGCATAGTCAAGCAATCTTTAACATCAGAAGATAAAACTTTCATAAAAGCCTTTGCAAAAGGTGAGCCAATATGGGAAAAGGTAAATTATAGTAATTTTCCTGCTATAAAATGGAAACTTCTAAATATTCAAAAATTAAAATCTGATAATTCAGAGAAATTTTATAAACAGATAGAATTATTAGATGAAATTCTAAGTACTGATAAAATAAATGCCTAATTATTGATTATTATATTGTGCTCCTATTCTTTGATTAGCAACAAGGATATTTTTTTTATTTATTTTGAATAAAATAATCTTTTAAGGCAAGGTCATTAAGAAGGTTATGTGATTTGGAGAACCAAATTTATGATATTCTGCTCTTGAATAGGAGATTTGAAAACGTTTTACCATTATTCCAAAGCCATAAGAGAAGCCAGCTAAGGAAAAAGCATCACTTAAATACATTTCTCTGCTTTGTTTCCAAGAATAACCTAAGGCAAGATAGAAATGTTTTGAAGGGGAAAAATTAATTCCGAAGTTTAGATGTCTAAAAATATTATCCAATGTACCTAAAAAAGCATTCTCTTTCTTAATTTCTCCTGTAAAAGGATCAACCTCATCTCTTGGATTTAAGGGATCGTCCTCTCTAAGATTCCATTTTTGAAGATTATTTGCACTAACAAATAATTGGAAAGGGGCATGTTTTAACTTTTTTGTAATAGTTAGGGATAAATCAAATGGAAGTTTTTCTTCAATTTCATTATAAACCTTTAGCTGGGTGCCGAAATTTCTTAATAAAACAGCAGCTCCGAAACCCTTTTCTTCCCAAATATAGGTTAGAGAAAGGTCAAAGGCAAGGGCAATTGAAAGATATGTGTCGTATTGTGAAAATATTGGTTTTATACTTGCTCCAATATATAGGTTGGTATCTAATTTCCTACCCCAGCCTATTGTAAAAAGATAATCATTTGCAGAAAAACGTCCAACTACATCCCCATTTGCCTCTGTCCTATCGAAGGTTCCATAACCAATATAGTTTAATCCAAAGGCAAAATGTCCCAATTTCTCAAAACTACGACCATAATATATACTTCCCTGCCATATATTTGCAAAAAGATCTGTATAAGATAGCCCTATTTGATTATTGGTTTTTTCACTTAAAGAGGAAGGATTATTTATTGCAGATGAAATATCGTTGATTTGATATGGAAGATAGTCCATTTGCAATGCAGCTAAATGGGAAGAAAATTTTAGCTTTAACACTGAGAAAGCCTCAAAATTTTCTTCCTGAGAGTATATTTTTAGTATAGATAATAGGAAAACGGAAAATAATATAATCTTCTTTAACATAAAATATCGGAAACTACGCCTTATTAACGTTAGTTTTATTATATTATTTCCTAATTTCTTATTTTTCTATTCTCATTTTATAGAATGAACGATAAACAAAGTATATTGCAATAAGGAAGAAAATTGCTCCAAAATAAGGAGCCAATCCTCTGAATGCTTCACTTATTGCTATTTCCATTGCAAGTAGTCCAAATAGGGTTGTGAATTTTATAATTGGATTTAGGGCAACTGATGATGTATCTTTAAAAGGATCTCCTACTGTATCCCCAACAACTGTTGCATCGTGCAAAGGTGTTCCCTTTGCTTTCATATCCACTTCCACAACTTTCTTTGCATTATCCCAAGCTCCTCCTGCATTTGCCATAAATACTGCTTGGAATAGACCAAAGACTGCTATACCTATAAGATAACTTACAAATAGAGAAACAGCACAAGTAGCCTCGTTTCCATTTAAAATATCCTTATCCAAATTAAATGCAGACAAACAAGCAATACCTAATGCAAAGAAGAAAATTGAAATAAATATGTTTAGCATTCCTTTTTGTGCATATTGGGTGCAAATCTTTACAACTTCAACACTTTTTTTCTCATCTGCTTTCTTTGGAGCGTTAGGATCTAAGTTAATATGTTTCTTTATGTAATTAACAGCTCTGTGTGCTCCTGTTGTAACTGCTTGTGTTGAGGCGCCAGTGAACCAGAATATGACTGCTCCTCCTAAAAGGAATCCAAGTATTGTGTATGGATTTAATACGTTTAATATTGTTTCAGGTGTAATACCAAGAGTCTTTTCTATCATTAGGATTAGGGAAAATATCATTGTGGTTGCACCAACAACGGCTGTACCAATTAAAACAGGCTTTGCAGTTGCCTTAAATGTGTTTCCAGCTCCGTCATTTGCCTCTAAATAGTATTTACTCTTTTCCCAATCTGGCTTAAAGCCGAAATTGTTTTCTATTTCTTTATCTATGTTTTCTTCTTGTTCAATTAATGAAAGTTCATATACTGATTGAGCATTGTCAGTTACTGGTCCGTAGGAATCAACAGCTATTGTAACAGGTCCCATTCCTAACATTCCGAAGGCAACTAAACCAAAGGCAAAAATGGAAGGATACATCATAATTGCTGCTAATTCTCCCGAGAACAAATATGCTAAAAACATTAGAATAACAAAAACTATCCCTGTCCAAAAAGCACCAAAATTACCTGCAACAAAGCCAGAAAGTATGTTTAAAGACGCACCTCCTTCTTTGGAAGCCTCAACAACTTCATTAACATGTCCTGATTTAGGTGAGGTAAATATTTTTGTAACTTCTGGAATTAGAGCAGCACCCAATGTTCCGCAGCTTATAATAAGTGAAAGTATCCACCATAGATTTGTATTTCCACTAATTTGAGGAATTAAAATATAACTTATAACAAAGGTTCCAATTATTGATATTATGGAAGTAATCCAAACAAGTGATGTAAGTGGAGCTTCAAAGTCTAAATCGTCTTTATCCTTGTAGCGAACCTTACTTATAAGGTTGTTTAACCAGAAAGCAAATACAGAGGTTGCAACCATAAGTATTCGCATTGAGAATATCCAAATAAGAAGATCTCTTTGTACAGAAACATCTGTTATTGCTAAAAGAATAAAAGAAACAAGTGCAACTCCTGTTACGCCGTAAGTTTCGAATCCATCTGCTGTTGGACCAACAGAATCTCCTGCATTATCTCCTGTACAATCTGCAATAACTCCAGGATTTCTTGGATCGTCCTCTCCTATTTTAAAGACAACCTTCATTAAATCTGAGCCAATGTCGGCTATTTTCGTAAATATACCACCTGCAATTCTTAGAGCTGATGCTCCCAAAGACTCACCTATTGCAAATCCAATAAAGCATGCTCCTGCTAAATTAGCGGGCATAAGAAGAAGAATCACTAACATAAGGAATAGTTCTACGCAAATTAGAACAACGCCTATGCTCATTCCTGCATTCAAAGGTATGTTTAAAAGTTGTAAAGGCTTTCTTCTAAGAGAAGCAAACGCCATTCTGGAATTGGCAAGTGTGTTCATCCTTATTCCGTATGCAGCTACAGAATATGAACCTAAGATTCCAATTATTGTCCAAGCTAAAATTAGGAGAACACCTGAAAGAGCAAAACTTTCTCCATCTTCACCTTTTGCTAAGAAACCGAAGTATGCAGCAACAGCAATTCCTATAAAAAGAAATAGTATTGCAATTAACTTTCCTTGTTGTTTTAGATATGTTGAACAAGTTTTATAAATTACCTGTGCTATATCCAACATTGAACGATGTGATGGCAGCTTTTTAACCCTTTGAAATTGATAAAAGCCAAACAAAAGTCCTAACACGCATATTAGGAATCCCCAATGTAATATACCAAAATTGTGTATATCTTGTGGTATTTTCAAATCTGCCTCTGAGGCAAATATTAAAAGGGGAGAAGAAAATAAGGTTAATAGAGAAATAATTCTTTTCATCATAATATTTTTCACGTTTTTTAATTTATGGTTTTTCGTTTTAAGATGCTGCAAAATTAAGCAAAACATTCTTTATTGACAAAATGTTTTGCATCAATATGTATTTTATTATACATTTGCAGAGTAATTTTGCGTTATAAAAAGCAGAAATTATAGTCAAAATGGGAAGGATTAAAATGTTTATAAAGAAAATACAGCCAAGCATAACGAAGAATATGTTTGACTTATTTTTACAAGAGGAAAATGGGAATAAAATTCTAAGTATTGTCATAGGAAATTACGAAGCAAGTTGTATGTCTTTGAGCCTTGATAAGGCAAAATTGCCACGCCCTTTAACATACGATTTGTTTTTTACTATGTTTTCTGAATGCGGAATTAGAATAAAAGAGGTTGTAATTTATAAATTTTTTGAAGGAATCTTTTTTGCAAATATAATATGTATAGAAAAAGATGGAGAAGAAAAAGTTTTTGATGCTCGCATTTCTGATGCTATAAATCTTTCTCTAAAATTTAATTGTCCAATATTTGCAGAAGAATGTGTAATAAAAGAAGCTGGATTTGAAAATATCCAAGAAAATTATTTTGAAAAAAATATTCCAGAGGAAGAAATAAAAGAAAAAAGACAAAGAAGATTAGTAACTTTGGACGGAAAAGATATATTGGATGAGGGAAAAGATATATTGAATAAAGGAGAAATAGAATTTAAACTTCTTAGTGTTCTTTCAAGAGATCTTCAAATTGCAATTGAAAACGAAGATTTCTCAAAGGCAGCAAAATTAAGAGATAAAATAGAAGAATTAAAACGAAAATTAGAATAAAATTTTAAAGAAAAAACAACATGCCACTATTAGAAATAAAAAACCTTTCCTGCTCAATAAAGGGCAAAGAGATATTAAAGGGGATTAATTTGAGCGTAAATCGTGGAGAAATCCACGCAATAATGGGACCAAACGGCAATGGAAAGAGCACACTTGCCTCTGTAATTGCAGGAAAAGACACCTTTGATGTTACAAGTGGAGAAATAATATATGAAGGTAAGAATCTCTTAGACCTATCTATTGAAGAAAGGGCATCAGAAGGAATATTCTTAGGCTTCCAATATCCTGTTGAGATTCCCGGAGTAACAATTTCCAACTTTATGAAAACAGCCATTAACGAGCAAAGAAAATACAAGGGATTAGATCCAATGAATGCTATTGAATTTTTCAAACTCATGGAAAAGAAAAAGGAGATAGTTCAAATGGATTCTTCACTTGCAAACCGCTTTGTCAATGAAGGATTCTCAGGAGGAGAGAAAAAGAAAAATGAAATATTTCAAATGGCAATGCTAAATCCAACATTATCCATATTGGATGAAACGGATTCAGGCTTGGATATTGATGCCCTAAGAATAGTTGCACAAGGTGTCAATGCCCTTCATACAAAAGAAAACTCAACTATTTTAATAACCCACTACCAACGTCTTTTGGATTATATAGTACCCGATTTTGTACATGTCCTTTCAGAAGGAAGAATAATAAAAACAGGAACAAAAGAATTGGCACTTGAATTAGAAGAAAAAGGATACCATTGGCTAAATGAAAAATAAAGATATTACAATTTGCACCTTAGAAGAGGCAAAGAAAAATTTCAAATCCATATTAGAAAATAAAAAAATAGAGATTTCTGATAAGGAAAACACAAAGGGAGTATTCATATACCTATCTTCCAATAAGGATTACGCATCTCCAATTCAAATATGTGATAATTCAGAAGAAAATTTTCAAGAAGAAAATTACAGATGTGTTGTAATTGTTGGGGAAAATAGCAGATTAAAAATAATTCATGCAGAGGAAAATCAAAAACAAAACATATCCTTAGAAAATAATATTGAAGTTTTCTTAGAAGATAATTCCTCTTTGGAATATTACAAGGTTGAAAATATATTTTCCGACACAATGCTTAAAAGCAATGCAAACTTTAATCTTGGAAACAATACCCAATTAAAAACTTTTTGGCTTAGCATTAACGGAAAAGCAATTCGCAACAAACTAAATGTAGAATTTAATGGTGAGTATTCCTCTGCCCAATTAAATGGTTTGTATTTGGGAGATAATCAACAAACAATTGACAATCAAATTAGCGTTTTCCACAACAAGCCTCACTGCACTTCAAATCAACTCTACAAAGGAATATTGGATGATTCAGCAAAAGCATTATTTCAAGGACACATTTATGTAGAAGAAGGAGCTTCTTTTTGTGAGGCTATGCAGAAAAATAAAAACATATTGCTCTCAGATAAGGCAAGTGTAAATACTCAGCCCTTTTTGGAAATATATAATGATGAGGTTAAGTGCTCACATGGTGCAACAATAGGGCAATTGGACGAAAATGCAATGTTCTATATGCAAAGTAGAGGAATAACAAAGCGGAGTGCAAGAATGCTTCTTCTCTTTGCCTTTTGCACAGAGGTGCTTTCCTCCTCTTCAATAGAGGAATTAAATCAAAAATTGGAAGATATAATAAAAAGACGTCTTCATGGTGATATATCCGATTGTCAAAACTGCATATTGCTTTGCAATACTCCTTGTTTGACATTTAATATAGATAAATCCAAAATAGAAAATAACCAATAAAAATTATTATGCAATTTGCCCTATACGGAAGAAACCCAAAAGAAAATGATATAATATATGTAGAGGAACTTATAAAACATATAGAAACCCTCTCTTCAAAGGTTATAATTCACAATATTTTTTATGAGCAAATAAAGGATAGAGTTTCTTTTTCTTTTCCTCCAACAATTTTTTCCAAAAAAGAGGAAATTATTGACAAGGTTTCCTTCCTTCTTTCCTTAGGTGGAGATGGAACTCTTTTGGATACTCTCCCCATTGTCTGCAATTCCAATATACCCGTTTTAGGAATAAATATTGGACATCTTGGATTTTTAACCTCAGCAGGAAGAGATGATATAAAAACTCTTTTAGAACAATTAACTAATGGAGAATATTCCATAGAGGAACATTCCCTTTTGAAATTGGATTCTTTTTATGCACTAAATGATATAACTATTCGCTCACAAAAAGCAGGAGAATTATTGGATATATCCCTATATATAGATGATGATTTCCTTGCAACCTACACCTCAGATGGCATAATTATTACCTCACCTACGGGTTCTACGGCATATAATATGAGTGCAGGAGGACCAATAATTACCCCTAAAACTCCATGTTTTGGAATAACTCCAATTTGTCCTCACAATCTAACCTTCCGTCCCTTAATAATACCCGACAATTCTAAGATTTCACTACAAGTGGAAGAAGAAAATGAAAATATAGCTCTTTGTATTGACTCCCAATTAAAGGTAATTAAGGCACCTTTTAACATAGTTATACAAAAGGCAGACTTCAATTTAAAGTTGGTTAGAATGAAAAACCAGAACTTCTTTGGAGCAATCCGCAAAAAATTAATGTGGGGCACATATATAAGAAGAGGATAGGATTACTATTTTTTAAAAATTTCAAGGAAAGAAAATGAGCAGATTAAAATATAAATTGAAGAATTTTTCTGGGGAATTAAAGCATAAACATCGCTTAATTGTTATGGATGCTGACACATATACAGAAAAATTCACCCTTACTCTTTCAGGTAGAAACCTCTTTGTGGGAATTGGAATAAGCATTATCCTACTTATATGCCTTACAACTATTATTATTGCCTTCACACCTCTAAGAGAATATATTCCCGGTTATACAAATGAAAGTATGCAAGAACAAACCTATAAGAATGCATCAGCAATTGACTCCCTTACAAATGTAATTTCTCAGCAAGAACAACTTATAAATAATATTAAAATGGTGGTTTTGGGCAAGGATGATGCAGCCTCAACCCTATTAAATAGCAATATAAAAGAAGAAAATCCTTCAAAACAAGAAAGCATTATTATAGAATAGATACATCTTTCAAAGAAAATAGACTTAAATCTTATCTTTTCAAAGAAAATTTAACAATTTTTACCTTGAAAAACCCAAAATTTTAACATTTGTTTCATCAAAAAAACACAAAATTTGACGAATTTTTAACATTTATTCATTTTTTCAAATTTTGCAATGCAAAAATTTGTTAAAATTTTGGCAAATTTTTAATTCATTAATCCTCAATATAATTCAAGCAAATTTTGATATAATTTTCCAAAAATTTAATTAAAAAATAAAAATCCTTATTTTTCCAGAAAAAAAACGAAGAAATATTTAAATAAAACAGCGTTTTATTTTGCTAAAACGAAGAAATAATTTACTAAAACGAAGATTTATTTAAGTATAACACAATAACAATTAGGTGATTATTTTGTAAATATAAATGAAAATTAAATTTGGAAATATTAATGCCTTATTGCCCTTAAAAGCGATTGCTTTTGGCAAAGGTATAAAAAAGATTTGATATATGCAAATGGGGGTTTCCAATTTGGGAGGTTGGGAACTTTAACATTTGAAGAAAAAAATGTTAAAAATTATTTGAAAATACATTTTTTATATATCAAAACAATGGGATTCATTTCTTTGTAAAAATAATATTATATGCAAATAATGATAATTTATATAAAAAAACAATGCTTACAAGGGAATAAATCCCCTTGCTATTGGTTATTTTACGTAATTTTCTTTGCTGATTATCCCTATTGAGTTATGACAAAAATAAATGCCGCTTGGCGGACGGTTGCCGACAAAACAGCGTTTTATTTGAAGAAATTTTTAAATTTGCCATTTGAAAATAATTTTTAACCTCAAAAATTACTAAAAATGACAAAACACAAACTCTACTGCTCACTAACCTTACTTACAATTTTTATTATAGGACCCTTTATTGATTGCAGTAAAAACAAAAACGACATTTCTAAAATTAATGTAAATGACATTACAATTGCTCATTTGGATAATGATGATATTGTTTTGCATTTTGATATGGAGAATTTTAAAAAGGAATATCTTAAATTGGATACTTCAATAAGTGAATTTATTGAAGTAAAAATTGAAGATTTTAATCTATATGACACTAATTCCTCTGCTTGTATCTTTTATAAGATACGACAAAATGATGGAATATTTAAGGTATTTTTTAAGGCTTTATCCAAAAAGTTGGATATAAATGAAAATATTTCATATTATTTAACTGAAAATTCTCCTTTTCTTGACATAGATGATGAAGAAGAAAAGGAGAATTTCTCTTATAGTGATCTTTCTACTGCTATTATAAATGCAATGAGATAGTTTTTAAGGAAAATTTATTTCTTTCCTTGTTTTGCGACTGCTTCCATTAGCTCTTTAATTGTCTTTTCGTCTCCGATAAATTTGTCATTTACATATTCCAAATTATCGTTTAGTTCAAAGACGTATGGTATTCCTGTTGGAATATTAAAGGCAATTATATCTTCCTCTGACATATTTTTAATTGTCTTAACGATTCCTCTTAGGGAATTTCCGTGAGCGACAACTAAAACTTGGTCAAAAAGTTTAAAAGAAGAAAATATTTCATCTCTTAGATAAGGAAGCAAACGATTTATACAATCTTGTAGGGACTCTGTTAAAGGGAGCTGGTTTGGATCAATTGAAGAATATCTTTTATCAAATAAGGGAGAACGTTTATCGTTTTTATCTAATGGTGGGGATTGAACATTGAATGCTCTTCTCCACAAAAGGACTTGTTCCTCTCCATACTTATCAACTGTCTCCTTTTTGTTTAATCCTTGCAAAGCACCGTAGTGTTTTTCGTTCAATCTCCAACTTTTCTCAACAGGAAGATAATCTAAATTCATTGCGTCAAGAATGTTATTTAAAGTCTTAATCGCTCTTTTCAAGTAGGAAGTGTAGCACATTTGGGGTTCATATCCATTTTCTTTTAGTGTCTTTCCTGCATTGAAAGCCTCCTGAATACCTTTTTCAGATAAATCAACATCTGTCCAGCCTGTAAAAAGGTTTAATTTGTTCCATTGACTTTCGCCATGTCTTACCAAAATTAATTGTTTCATTTCTTAGTTGTGTTGTTTTTGTTTAATATTGACAAATTTAAATTTTTGCCTAATTGATATTTCATTGATAGTATTAAGATAATTATACCTGCAATTATAAAAGGAAGACTTAATAATTGCCCCATATTTAATGGCATTGTGCTTTCCCAAGCCTCTTGATTGTTTTTTAGAAATTCAATTAGAAATCTTGCAGTGAATAATCCAATAAGAAATATTCCAAAAATAAAGCCTGCCTTTGGAGCAGTTTTGCTTTTCATTATGTAGGAATAAAGAAATATTCCAAGAATTATATAAGATAATGCCTCGTATATTTGAGTTGGATGGCAAGGAATCGTTTGATTATCTCTTACAAATATAAATCCCCATGGAAGAGTTGTTGCAACGCCATATATTTCTGAGTTCATCAAATTGCCAATTCTTACAGCTGCTCCTGCAAAACAAATAGCTATAACCAAGCGATCAATAATCCAAAGATATGGAATCTTTGTTTTTCTGCAATAAAAAAAAGTTGCAATTAGTATTCCTATTGCTCCACCATGAGAAGCCAAGCCTTGATAGCCTATAAACTTCCACCCAGAGGCAGTTTCTTTTATTGGGAGGAACATTTCTATTGGATGTGATATGTAGTAATCAAACTCATAGAATAGGCAATGCCCTAAACGCAAGCCTGCAATTAAGCCTATAAATATGTATAAGGTTAGTTTTTCTAAGTAATATACAGAAACCTTTTCCTTAATAAACATTTTCTTTAAAAGAATATAACTTATAACAAAGGCAAAGGCAAATAAAATTCCATACCAACGTATAGATAGGGAACCTATTTCAAATAATACTGGTGAAACATTCCAAGTTATAAAAAGTGGATTCATATTTTGCGTTTTTTATTTGTCTGTTTTTATATTAATTTATCAAGTATTTTATCAAATGTTTTTACAACATTTACCCTTATTTTAAGGATTGCAAATATACGTTTTGTTATTGTTTTAAGCGAGGTTATCAATATAAAAAGCAACATCCTTATAAAAGAAAATATACTATCAAAGAACAATAATACATTGTTTTTCTTTCCGTAATATACATTTTCTTTTATGGATAAAAAACATAAAAGCATATCCTTAATAAACTGCTTATCCTTGCAGGAAATTGCTAAAAACATTAGATTAATGTAGCCTCTTTGTTTAATTTTTCTTTGAAGTGGTTTATTGTTTTGAAGATATTTATTGGAATAATTTAGCTGTACTTCAAATATTCCCTTTCTATAAAGGTATGTTCTCTTTTTTTCCTCAGGACGAGATGCACTTCCAGATCTAAAACGATAGACAGTTGTATTATCAGAAAGAAAATATATCTTTGTTCTAAGCATAATTTCTAACATTAAAACAAAGGAAGTGTCTGTTGCTTGCTTTTCTTTGGGCAAGTCTCTTATTAGTTCTGTTTTAAAAACCCAAGTACAAGGGGCAAGATAACCTGCTTTTTGCAAGTGTTCTTCAAAGGTTAGAGATAGTGGATAAAGATTATTTTTGAATATATTTTCAATAACTCTTCCTTCATCCTCATATTTAAAGTTCAATTCTGTAAAAACTAAACCATATTCTTTATTGTTTTCAAGGAAATCTACTTGTTTTTGAAGTTTATTTTCATCTACCCAATAGTCATCGCCTTCACAAATTGCAATATATTTTCCTTGTGCTAAGGGAAAGAGAATATCAAACCAAGGATTTATTCCTTTGGAATATTGATTCTCCTTTTGATAAATTGGTTTTATTATATTGGGATATTTTTCTTCAAATTCCTTTACTATTGATGCAGTATTATCTGTTGATAAATCTTCATTTATTAGTACTTCAATAGGGAAATTAACCTTTTGTTTTATGAATCCCTCCAGAGTTTCCCTAATAAAAGGTTCATGATTGTAGGTTATACATATTATACTTACTAATGGCTTTTCCATTTTACTATACAATTTATTACTTTTTCAACGTCAGAGCTTGTTAAATCGGGATGAATAGGAAGACAAATTACAGAAGATGCAACCTTATTTGCAATTGGAAGATTTTCTTTCTTTGCCGAATCTAATCCTCTATATGTTGAAAAGTCTGTTATCAAAGGATAGAAATATCGTCTTCCATATATGTTTTCTTCTTTCATCTTTTCATAAAGAGCATCTCGTGATATTCCATAAGAGGATTCATCAACAAAGATTGGGAAATAGGAATAATTATGTCTTACATTTGGAAAATCGTTCATATAGGTTATACCTTCAACATTTTTTAATGCCTCTCTGTATCTTTGAGCAATTGTTCTACGTTTTTCTATTGCACCATCTACATATTTTAGATTAAGTATTCCATAAGCAGAACGAATTTCGTCTATTTTGCCATTAATTCCCGGAGCAACAACTTCAATTTCCCCTGCAAAACCAAAGTTTTTCAGATAATCTATTCTTTGTTTTGTCTTACTATCTTTGCATATTAGTGCTCCGCCTTCAATAGTATTATATGTTTTTGTTGCATGAAAGCTAAGAGTTGATATATCTCCTGCCTCTAAAATTGACTTTCCATTTTCTTGAACGCCGAAAGCATGAGCCGCATCATAGATAATTCTCAATCCATACTTATCTGCCACATCCTGTATCGCCTTTATATCACATGGATTTCCATAAACATGAACAGGCATAATAGCGGTTGTCTTTGGTGTTATCGCTGCCTCAATCTTATTAGGATCTAAATTCAATGTCTTTGGATCAATATCTACAAAAACTGGTTTAATGCCATTCCACCACAAAGAGTGCGTTGTTGCAACAAAACTATAAGGAGTTGTTATTACCTCTCCTGTTATTCTTAGAGCTTGTAGAGCAGTCATAAGAGGAAGAGTTCCATTTGTAAATATGGAAATATAATCCACTTTTAGATATTCACATAATCTTTTCTCCAATTCTTGATGATATTCTCCATTATTTGTTATCCATTTCCTATTCCATATATCTTCCAAATAGGGAATAAACTCTTCCAAAGGTGGAAGCAAGGGGGAGGTTACGAGTATTTGCTTTTCTTCTTTCATTATTTACCTCTTTTTTTAATTAATTGTATAATATCTTTTAATTCTTCCGACTTTGTTATGTATGAAATAAAAATATAATAGATCGCACCTAAGGAAAGTCCAAGGAGAATCTTTACTATATTTGAATCAAACAACTTTATCAAAAAGAATACCCCTATAAACATAGTTAGTGAATATAGAAGTGTTGGCAAAAGATCTTTCATTTGTTTAAAAAATCCAACATTTATTAATATACCTGTATAATGTGTATTTACTATAAGAGCGATTATTGAATTTAAAATTAAACCATAGCACATAGCCTTTATGCCAAAAGGGATAGTTATTACTAATATTATAACACCAACAGCTTTTTTTATTATCTCCAATCTTAAAAACAGATCCGACCTTCCCTTAACTTGTAAAAGGTTTAGATTAATTGCATGAATTGGAAACCACATATAGGCAAAGCAAATTATCTGAAGGAATATAATAGCTCCACTCCATTTTTCAGTAAAAAAGAATATAACTAATGGAGAGGCTAATGCAGATAATCCCATCATCAATGGGAATATTACAAATGCAGATAATCGCAAATATTTTCTATAAACGTGGGCTAAATGTTTATCATCATCTTGTATATGACTTAAAATTGGGAAGGTGACTCTTCCTAAAATATTTGAAATATTCATTGAAGGAAACTGAGAAATCACATCTGCACGAGAATAAAAACCTAATTCCGACTTTGAAAAACGCTTTCCTATAACCAAATTATATAGCTGTCGGTATATAGTATCCAATAATCCAGCCACCAATAACCTTGATCCAAAGGCAAACATTTCTCTTAATGATTTAATGGAAAAAACTCTTTTTGGCACCCACTTTGAATAAACCCAAAGCAAAACCATATTTATTAAACGATAACATATCTCTTGAAAGACCAAAGACCAAACTCCAAAGCCACGATATGCCATAAATATTGATATACATCCTGCAAAAAGAATTGCAATTAAAGATGCCTTTGCCTGTGTTTTAAAATCTACCTTAACAATTAGCTGAGTTCTTTGAACAATTGTGAAGGAATTTATAAGCAATACAACAGAAATTATCCTTGTAAGAGGAATTAACCTTTGATCATTGTAGAAATTCGCAATTATAGGAGCTAAAAAGAACAACACTAAATATAGAACAACACCTAAAATTAAGTTGAAATAGAAAGCTGTTGCAAAATCTTCCTCCGTCCTATCCTTCTTTCGTATTAAAGCATTTGAGAATCCACTATCAATAATTGATTGAGATATTGCTATAAAAACTAAAAGTATTGCTATTAAACCAAAGGCATCAGGCATTAATCGTCGCATTAGTATTGCCTGAATAAGAAATTGAACACCCTGAACAGAGAAACGCTCAACAGCACTCCAAAAAACCCCATTAAAAGTTTGCTTTTTTATTTCCATAATTAATTAGCTAAACTTTAATATTCTTATTTTCCTTCCTTTTTATTATTCATCAAATTTGAATCCTCATCCTTATAATCCTCCCTTTTGGTAAAGTACATCTTTAAACGCTTAAATTCAAAAAATATCTTATTAAATAGTTTGGAAAACATAGAGTCTTGCCCCACCAAAGTTGATTGAGAAAGAGGACTTATCCTTCTTTTTCTAAGAAATTTTATCTTTCCATAGTTTTTTAATGAAACAGCCATAGCTCCATCAGAGCCTCTTCTTATATCAGTACGATAACCTATTTCCCTACCTAATGAAGTTAGATGAGAAAAAGCAAAACCTCTTACCACCAATTCAGGACGTTTTATGCTCGTTATGCGATTATATATATTTCTAAAAAAGTCATAGAATAAATAGTATAGCTTTTCCTTAAAAGTTATCGCCATTATCTTGTGCATAACACTAACTCCTACAACAGAAGAGTTTTTTTCAAAGGCTTCAATAATCTTATTTACGTATCCATTTGGATAGATTGTGTCCGAGTCAGCACCAATATAATACTTTCCTTTTGCATTTTCCAAACCACATTGACGAGCAAAACCAAACCCCTTATTAGGTTGATCAAATCTCTTTAC
>JAISIA010000046.1 GCA_031262295.1 Bacteroidales bacterium
TTTTTTTCTGCAAAAATTAGAATTTGACTTTTTTAATGAAAAATTTAGAAAAATGGATTAAAATTTGCTTGGATTATATTGCAAATTAAATGATTAATAATTTTGAAAAATTTTAACAAATTTTGAAAGTCATAAAATTGAAAAGAATGAATAAAATGTTAAAAAGTGTTAAAATTTGAAAAAAAACATAAATGAAATGTTAAAAATGGAGCTTTTTGAGGGTTGAAAATGTTAAAAAAATTGAAAATATAATATTTTAGATCTTGAAATTGTAGAGTTGATTGTTAGTTATTATATTTACATAAAAAATTATCCTTGTTTTAGTTTTCTAAGATGATTAATGTATAAATATAATACCAGACTTCCGCAAGGACAAAATAAAGGTCGGTTGCCGACTACCAGACTTCCGCAAGGACAATTAAAAGTCGGTTGCCGACCCGTTAGGATAATTAAAAGCCACTTGGTGGTTTGGTTGCCGACAATAAAAATAGGGTGCGACAAAATGTTGCACCCTATTTTGAGTTTTTTCTAATTGTTTGAGTTTTTTCTTTGTTTTAGTATCTTGACTCAATTTTTTCCCAGTCTATTATTTGCCAAAATGACTCTAAATATGCTGGTCTTTTGTTTTGTTTGTCTAAATAATAGGCATGTTCCCAAACATCGCAAACCATTAAAGGTGTTTTTCCTTCTTCTTGAATTGGAGTTTGAGCATTTGAAGTTTGGATTATGGATAATTTTCCGTTGTTATCCTTAACGAGCCACGTCCATCCAGAACCAAATAATCCTGTTGCAGCCAAAGTAAATTGGTCTTTAAACTCGTCAAAACATCCAAAATCTCTATCAATGGCTTCTTTCAATTTACCCTTAGGCTCTTTTGGAGAATTTGGAGTTAAACAATTCCAATAGAAAGTGTGATTCCAAACCTGTGCAGCGTTGTTAAATATTCCGCCACTTGCCTTTTTAATAATCTCTTCCAAGGAATAGTTTTCAAATTCTGTACCCTGAATTAGTTTATTTAAATTATCCACATAGCCTTGATGATGTTTGCCATAATGAAACTCTAATGTGTTTTTTGAAATGTGAGGTTCCAATGCGTCCAAACCAAAAGGTAGGACTGGTAGTTCAAATTTTTCCATAGCATTTTAATTTTTTAGTAATTTAACATATTATATACTTTTTAGTAACGCAATACGTTTTTGTATTATTGTTTGAGAAATGATTTTAATAAATAATTTGTCAATACCAAAAATAAGTTTTAATTTTGGCATCTCAAAACAAGAGAAATAAAACTATTAACAATAAATAAAAATTTTAACAATGGCAATAAAAGGAGCAGTGGTAATTGATACTGAGCGTTGCAAAGGGTGTGCTGTTTGTACAGTGGCGTGCCCAAATAAAATACTCGCTCTATCAAAAAACGTAAATGGAAAGGGATATAACTATTGCGAGGCAACTTCTGATGATTGTATTGGTTGTGCATCTTGTGCAATGGTTTGTCCTGATGGTGTAATTACAGTTTACAAGGTTAAGTTATAAACTATAAAACTTTATAGAAAATGGCAAAAGAGCTTAAATTAATGAAGGGGAATGAAGCGATAGCAGAAGCGGCTATTCGCTCTGGTTGTGACGGATATTTTGGTTATCCTATCACTCCGCAATCGGAAGTTATGGAGTATCTAATGGCTGAAAAGCCTTGGGAAAAAACAGGTATGGTTGTTTTACAAGCAGAGAGTGAAACATCTTCAATTAATATGGTATATGGAGGTGCAGGAGCAGGAAAAAAGGTAATGACTTCTTCTTCTTCTCCCGGAATTTCTCTAATGCAAGAAGGATTAACCTATCTTGCAGGAGCAGAACTACCTTGTTTGGTTGTAAATGTTGTACGTGGAGGTCCTGGTTTGGGAACTATTCAACCTTCTCAGGCGGATTATTTTCAGGCAACAAAAGGAGGAGGACATGGAGATTACCAACTTTTTGTTTTAGCTCCAGCAACAGTTCAAGAGATGTATGATTTTGTTTTTCTTGCTTGGGAAGTTGCTTTTAAGTATCGTAATCCTGTTATGATACTTTCTGATGGAGCGATTGGACAAGTTATGGAGAAATTATACGTTGGTGATTACGTGCCTCGTTGGACAAAAGAAGAGATTATGAAGATTTCTCCTTGGGCTACATTTGGAAAACCTGATTATAGGGACCACAATATTATAACTTCTTTGGAATTAGATTCAGCAAAACAAGAAATACATAATCACAAATTGCAGGCTAAATACAGAGAAATGGAAGAAAAGGAAGTGAGATATGAAGCCATAGAATGTGATGATGCAGACTATGTTTTTGTTGCATACGGTTCAAGTGCTCGTATTGCTCAAAAGGCATTGCAACTTGGAAGAGAAAAAGGAATAAAGGTGGGATTGTTAAGACCGATAACACTATTTCCTTTCCCTAAAAAACCTATTGCAGAGCTTTCAAAGAGAGTAAAGGGACTTCTATCTGTTGAGATGAGTGCAGGTCAAATGGTGGAAGATGTTCGTTTGGCAGCGGAATTTCGTTGTCCTGTTGAACATTTTGGTCGTTATGGCGGTATGATTCCAACTCCACATGAAGTTTTAGAGGCTTTAGAAAAACAAATTATTAACAGAAAATAATCAAAGACTATGTTTAATCCAGATATAATAAAACCGGAAAATTTGGTTTATAAGAAAACCAGTGTGCTAACTGATGCAATATTGCACTATTGCCCGGGTTGCGGACACGGAACAACTCACCGCATCATAGCAGAAGTAATAGAAGAGATGGGAATACAAGACAAGGCTATTTGTGTTGCTCCTGTTGGATGTTCTGTTTTAGCATACAATTATTTTAATGTAGATTCACAAGGAGCAGCTCACGGACGTGCTCCTGCAATTGCAACAGCAATCCAAAGATTGTATCCAGATCATCATGTATTCACTTATCAGGGTGATGGCGATTTAGCAGCTATTGGAACAGCTGAAACAATTCATGCATGTAATAGAGGAGAAAATATCGTAATAATATTTATCAATAATGGTATTTATGGTATGACAGGAGGACAAATGGCTCCTACAACCCTATTAGGAATGAAAACAGCAACATCTCCTTATGGACGTACCGTTGAATTGAATGGTTATCCTTTACAAATAACAGAATTGTTGGCTGAATTACCAGGAACATATTTTGTAACTCGTCAATCTGTTCATACAGCAGCAGCTGTAAGAAAGACAAAGAAGGCAATACGTCAGGCTTTTGAAAATCAGAAAAACAAAAAAGGAACATCCTTTGTTGAAGTTCTTTCAAATTGCAACTCTGGATGGAAGATGCCTGCAACAAAAGCCAACGAATGGATGGTTGAAAATATGATGGTAAAATATCCTATTGGCGATATTAAAGTTGATGGTGAAATAATTAAAAAGTAAAAAGAAAAGATGACAGAAGAAATTATAATAGCCGGATTTGGAGGACAAGGTGTCCTTTCAATGGGTAAAATTCTTGCTTACTCAGGTGCAATGCAAGATAAAGAAGTTAGCTGGATGCCATCATACGGTCCTGAAATGCGTGGAGGAACAGCAAATGTTTCGGTAATAATCTCTGATGAGAGAATTTCATCTCCTATTATTAGCCAATTTGATACTGCAATAATACTTAACCAACAATCATTGGATAAGTTTGAAAACAGCGTTAAGAAAGGTGGAGTATTATTATACGATCCAAATGGTATAACACACCCTCCTACACGTAAGGATATAAACATCTATAAGGTTGCTGCAACAGAAAAAGCAGCAGAGATGGGTATGGCAAAAGTTTTTAATATGATAGTTTTGGGAGCTTTTCTAAAAGTAAAACCAGTAGTTACTGAAGAATTTATAGAAAAGGGATTAAGAAAATCCCTACCTGAACGTCATCATGGTTTAATACCAGAAAACTTAAAGGCAGTTCAAGTGGGTAAAGAGATAGTTGAAACAGTAAATCAACTATAATTCCTAACTACAAAACAATAAAAAATAAAAAGGGTGTAGGGATTTCTACGCCCTTTTTTATTTTTTTGCAAAGGCTAATTCAAGATTAATTGTCTTTTTTCCTATTGTTTTTCCGACAATATAAGCCAACGCATCTCCTTTTGTTCTAATTCTTCTGAAATTTCCTTATGTCTAATGGACAAAGATGCAATTTCATCATTTGCAAATTCTCCTTTGGAGAGTTTTTGTTCAATAATGTTTTTTTCTTCTGTTAGTTTTGGGATTTCTTCTTCTAAAAATAGAAGTTCTTTTTGTTCATTAAAGCTCAGCTTTACTTTTTGGGGAGTTTTAATTTTTTGATTTTTCTCTTTTAAATCCTTGTTTTCTTCATTTTTTTCAGAGAGTATTACCTGTTTTTCTTCTCTATATTGCTGGTAATTTCCCATAAAGTCCTTTATCTTTCCTTTTCCTTGAAAAACGAAAAGATGATCCACAATACCATCAAGAAAACTCCTATCATGAGAAACTATAATCAAACAACCCTTATATTGTTTTAGGAAATTTTCTAAGATGTTTAAGTTGTATATATCCAAATCATTTGTTGGTTCATCAAGAATTAGGAAGTTGCAATTTGCAATAAGTGTTTTCAAAAGATATAATTTCCTTTTTTCTCCTCCTGAAAGAAGGGAGTAGTAGTTGTATTGCACAGAAGGAGAAAAACCAAAATAGGAAAGAAATACAGAAGCTGAAAGAGTTGTTCCATTACTTAGTTCTATATTTTCTGCAACTTCTTTAATTATATCAATAACTCTTGCATCCCCCTTTTGAGTTAGCCCCTCTTGTTTATAGTATCCTATCTTTATTGTTTGACCAAGGCTAATTGTTCCGCTGTCTTTCTTCTCCTCGTTGCAAAGTATGTTTAATAGAGTGCTTTTCCCCTGCCCATTTCCTCCTACAATTCCGATTTTTTCTCCTCGTTTAAAGATGTAGGTAAAATCATCTATTATCTTTTTTTCGCCGAAAGACTTGCTTATATTGTGAATCTCCAAAATTTTTCCGCCAATTCTATCAACCTTTGTACTTAATTCTTTAAGTTGTTCTTCTGGTTTTAAGGAAGCCTTTTGTTTAATTGCATAGAAATTATCAATTCTTGCCTTTGCCTTTGTGCCCCTTGCCTGAGGCATACGCCTAAACCAAAGGAGTTCTTTTCTGTAAATATTCTTAGCTTTCTCTATTTCCGCCTCTCTGATCTCTAAACGCTTTTCCTTATATTGGCAAAACGTATTATAGTTTCCCTTATATTTGAAAATTGTTTCTTCGTCCAACTCATATATATCTGAGCAAATATTATTGATAAAGTATCTATCGTGAGTCACCATAAAAAGAGTTAGTCTTTGTTTTGAAAGAAATTCCTCCAACCATTCAATGATTTCAATATCCAAATGATTGGTTGGCTCATCCAATATCATCAAATCGCAATCTTCCAATAATATTTTAGAAAGAGCAACCTTTTTTCTTTCTCCTCCTGAAAGAGAAGATAGGTCTTGAAAAACATCCTTTATCTTTAATTTATCTAAGACCTCTTTAACTCTTGTTTCATTTTCCCATTCATCAAGTGAGGTTTTATGAGAAAGAACATAATCAATTACTTTTGTGTTTTGAGGAAAAAATGGTTCTTGTTGCAGAAAAGCAATACGAATATCCTTCTTATAAGAAACTATTCCGCTATCTGCCTCCTCTTTTTTGTTTAAAATATTAAGCAATGTCGTCTTTCCACTTCCATTTTTTGCAACCAAAGCAATCTTTTGTCCCCTATTTATTCCGAAATTTACATCATTAAATAGGGTTTTTTCTCCAAAGGATTTGCTTAAATTCTCAACATTTAAAAGGTTTTCCGCCATTTTCTAATGGTTTATTTTAAAAGGTAGGGGCTTATATTAGTATAAGAAAGAAGAAAAGGAAAATTTCCTTACTAATTTTTCTCAATTACTCTTATGTTAAGCTCCTCTAATTGTTTTTGAGATAGTCTTTGAGGTGCATCAGTCATAGTATCTCTTCCGTTATTGTTCTTTGGAAAGGCTATAAAATCTCTAATTGACTCTGAACCTCCAAATATTGAACAAAGGCGATCAAAACCAAAGGCAATACCTCCGTGAGGTGGAGCACCATATTCAAAGGCTTCAAGTATGAAACCGAACTGTTGAATAATTTCTTCTTCGTTTAAGCCTAATGCTTCAAACATATCCATCTGCATTTTCCTGTCAAAAATACGTATAGATCCTCCTCCTATTTCAACCCCATTAATAACTAAGTCGTATGCATTGGCTCTTACTTTCTTTGGTTCTTTGAAAAGAAGATGATAATCCTCAGGTTTAGGAGCAGTAAAAGGATGATGCTTTGCATAGAAACGAAAAGTTTCTTCGTCCCATTCCAAAAGAGGGAAATCCACAACCCATAAAGGAGAAAACTTATCGTTATCTCTAAGGTTTAATCTCGTTGCCATCTCCAAACGTAATAAGCCCATAGCATTCTGAGTTCTTTCTTTTTCTCCTGCCATTATAAGTATTAAATCTCCTTTTTTGGCATTTACACTCTTTGCAATATTTGATAATTGTTCTTCATTGTAGAATTTATCAACAGAAGATTTAAAAGAATCATCATTATTACATTTAATATAAACCAAGCCCTTTGCATTAAAAGGAGACTTTTTAACCATTTCGGTCAATTCATCCAATTGTTTTCTGGTATATTCCGAAGAGTTTTTTACAGAAATTGCAATAACAGCCTCTGCTGAATCAAAAACAGAGAACCCACAATTTTGAACCAAGTGAGTAATTTCAGTAAGTTTCATATCAAAACGAATATCGGGCTTATCCGATCCATAATATTTCATAGCATCTTCATAAGATATTCTTGGGAAAGAATCAAAATTAAGATTCTTTACTTCTTTGAAAAGATGCTTTACCATTGCTTCAAATGTGTTTAATACATCTTCCTGCTCCACAAATGACATTTCACAATCTATTTGTGTAAATTCAGGCTGACGATCCGCTCTTAGGTCTTCGTCCCTAAAACAACGGACAATCTGAAAGTATTTATCGTAACCTCCAACCATTAAAAGCTGTTTGAATTGTTGAGGAGATTGAGGAAGGGCATAAAATTGCTCTGGATTCATTCTTGAAGGCACAACAAAATCTCTTGCTCCTTCTGGTGTTGAACGAATAAGAAAAGGAGTTTCAATTTCAATAAACCCTAAGTCATTCATATAATTCCTAACCAATATGGACAATTTATGACGAAGCAAAAGATTATTCTTTACCCTATCTCTTCTAATATCCAAATAGCGATATTTCATTCTTAGTTCATCTCCACCATCGGTGTTATCCTCTATTGTAAAAGGAGGAATTTTTGAAGGATTCAATACCTTTATTTCATTGACCTCTATCTCAATTTCCCCTGTTGGAATCTTCAAATTTTTGTTCTCTCTCTCCCTTACCACACCTTTTAATTGCAAAACATATTCTCGGGATAGCTTTCTTGCCTGTAAGCAAAGCTGACTATTTGTTTCCATATTAAAAACTGCTTGTGTTATACCATAGCGATCCCTAATATCAACGAAGGTCATCCCTCCTAAATCCCTTGAACGTTGAAGCCAACCACAGAGAACAACCTCTTGATTACAATTATTAATGTTCAACTCTCCACAAGTGTGCGATCTTAACATAGCTTATTTTTTAGTTAGTTTTTGGTATTGTTTGCTTAAATTAAAATTTTCAGGATATTTTGCAACCTTATCCTTATAATAGTCCTTAATAATAAGGATGTCTTCTTCGTAATTGCCCGTTGGATAAAATATTTTCCCTCCACTACCTTCCTTTTTCTCATAGTCCAAGTATCCTAAAAAGATTGGAACATTTGCCTTTTGAGCTATAAAATAGAAACCCTTTTTCCAATTCTCTGTATATTTTCTTGTCCCCTCTGGCGTAATAAGGATGCAAAATCTATCACTACGATTAAACATTTCAACAACCTGATCTACCATCTTTGTACTCTTTTTCCTGTCAATTGGAATCCCTCCTAAGGCTTTTAATATGCCACCTAAGGGAAAGAAAAACATTTCTTTTTTGATGAAGAATCTTACATTTACTCCAAGCTGCCACAATCCCAATCTTCCCCAAACAAAATCCCACATTGAAGTATGAGGAGCCTCAATGAAAACACATTTTTGCATCTCTTTCTGAGCTTCACCTACCAATTTCCAACCAAAAAGCCATAAAAGGAAACGAGCAAACCTTTTCACCTTATTATTTTTTCACCAAAGAATATGTATCATTTGCTATAACATATTCTTCATTTGTACAAATCATAACAACCTTAGTTTTGGAATTAGGTTTTGAAATAATTAAATCTTCTCCTCTTCTACCCTTATTAACTTGTGCATCAAATTCCACTCCTAAGAATTCAAGTCCTTGACATATCTTTTCCCTAACATCATCTGCATTTTCACCTATACCACCTGTGAAAAGAATTATATCAACTCCTGATAATTCAGCTGCGTATGCACCAATAAATTTCTTAACTCTATTACAAAATAGGTCAAAAGCAATAATATCTCTCTCATTTCCGCTATCCTTACCTTGACAAACCTCTCTCATGTCGGAATGTCCTGATAATCCCAACAAGCCCGATTGCTTATTTATTAGGTTATTCGCCTCTTTTATTCCAAGATTGTCTTTTTCCAATATATATAATAGTGCTCCTGCATCTATTTCTCCTGAACGTGTTCCCATAACTAATCCTTCAACAGGAGTAAATCCCATAGAAGTGTCAATGCTCTTGCCGTTTTTTACAGCACAAATTGAAGCTCCATTACCTAAATGGCAGCTAATAATCTTTGAATTGTTTATATCCATACCACAAAGTTCTGCTGCTCGGTGAGCAACATATTTATGTGAGGTTCCATGAAAGCCATAACGGCGAATTTTATAGTCGGTATAATACTTATAATCTATTGCATACATATATGCCTCTGGCGGCATGGTTTGGTGAAATGAAGTGTCAAAAACTGCAACCTGAGGAACATTTGGCAATAACGCCTCCATAGCCTCTATACCTTCTAAGTTTGCAGGATTATGTAGTGGAGCTAATACGCATAGTTCTCGTATTTCTTGCTTTTCTTTTCCACCTACAATTACGGATTCCTTAAAAATTTCTCCTCCATGTGCCACTCTATGTCCGCAAGCATCAATTTCATTAAGGGATTTTATAACTCCGTGTTGTGGATCAACCAATGCCTTTAATATTAGGTCTATTCCCACCTTGTGATTTTCAATAGGGCACTTAACATAATACTTATCCTTACCCTTTGGTTTATGAGTAAATTCTCCCATTGAAAGACCTATTCTTTCAACTAAACCTTTTGCCAAAACCTCTGCATTGTTTGACATATCCACTAATTGATACTTAATAGATGAACTTCCGCAATTCAATACTAATACATTCATATAATTTTTTTTGTTTTTATTTATTTAAGATTTTCTTTATGAATTTTAAGCCGACAAAATTAATAAGTTTATCGCAAAGAACCTTTTTTTTTAAATAAAATATTTTTTTAGGGCATAATTTTATACATTTTTACAATTTTTTTAACAATATTTCCCCGCAAATTCCCCAAATTTTAACATTTGCTTCCTCAAAAAAACACAAAAATTCAAGAATTTTTAACATTTATTCAATTTTTCAATTTTACTACCATCAAAATTTGTTAAAATTTTGGCAAATTTTTAATTCATTAATCCTCAATACAATTAAAGCAATTTTTAATATAATTTCCCAAAAATTTAATTAAAAAATAAAAATCCTTATTTTTCCAGAAAAAAACGAAGAAATATTTAAATAAAACAGCGTTTTATTTTGCTAAAACGAAGAAATAATTTACTAAAACGAAGATTTATTTAAAGATAATAAACTAATAATTAAGCTATTATCTTGCTATCAAAAATAAAAATAAGTATTGGGGAAATTTCTATGCTTTTGCCTTAAAAGAAACTTTGTTTCGGGCAAAGGTACAAAAAAGATTTGATATATGCAAATGGGGGTTTCCAATTTTGAAGGTTGGGAACTTTAACATTTGAAGGAAAAAATGTTAAAAATTTTTTGAAAATGCATTTTTATTTTCTCCTAAAAAAGAAAAAGGATAATAGAAAATATAAAAGAGAAGTCTTCCTTTGCAGAAAAATTAAAGAGGGTTTGCAGATTTTTTTATTGGATTAATCATCCAGTAGTATTGAAGACCAATTTCTTGAATCTTTTTTCCTTGTATCATATCGTTGGCTGAATGTATTGTTGTCTTTTCTGTGTAGTATGTTATGGAATATCTGCCTGCCAAATACATATTTTTGGTTATATTATATCTAATTACAATATACGATCTAAAACCTTTGTCATACAATTGGCTTGTATAATAGTTTTGAGGTAAGCTATACTCATATACATAAAAAGCATTATCGTAATCATTTGTGCTGAAAACGGCAAGGCGAAGTTTAATATCTATTGGGAACTTATTAGGATGAAAGTTTATATCTTGAGAAATATATTGTCCATTGTTGGCATTGGTGGAATATGTCCTTGTATTGGAATATCCAACTCTGGTTTTTAGGGAGAAATAATCAGTACAAAAGAAGGTATAATGCAGCTGCCATTGTTGAAGAATATTACTTTCGGGATACACCTCATCGTTTAGGTGATCCTCATCGTAGGGACGGTCGCTCAATTTGTAGTAGAAATTTAGTAAATGCTTAACATTTGGAGAGAAATTCACCTCCAAACGAGCCTTATATCCTTTAACCGAAGAGGAGGCATTATAACTTATGTCGGGAATACGAAAAAAATCTGATGCTAAAAACACATTCCACTTATCTGTTATGCGGTAGGATATGGCAGAATATAAACCTCGTTCATTTGCATTGCGACTTTGAACGCCCAAGGCAGAGGAAAAAGCATTTTGATACTTGTTTTGGTAGTTGCGATAGTTTATTGTGAAGTTAGTTTTGTAGGCAATATTGGTCTCCAATCCCACAATAAAAGCACCACCTCCATTCTTACTCATTGCAACTTCTCCAAATAAACGTGAGCGAAAAGGAAGTGTTATTGAAGAATTAAGACTATAAACATCGTTTTTATCTCCTTCAAAATAGTATTGCATATATCTAATATTTCTATGTTTGATTGGATACTTATATTGGTAGTGAAAATATGTCCCACCTAAGGAAAAACCTTTATAGGTCCATAAAAGATGAGAGCCAAATATGGTTTCACGATTACTATCCTTCTTTGAAATCTCGCTTTGTGTCCTATGCAGTCCCGTAGATAAGATAGTGCCTCCATAATCTATTTTATTGTAGGAAGCAAAAAGATATAATGAGAAATTACTTAGATTAATCTTAGTTGCAATACCTCGCATTGAATTATCTTCAATAGCAGAACGATTTGGTTTAATGCCGTTATAGTTTTTGCTACTTTTAGCATCGTTGCTAAAATACCCAAAGTTGAGGTGCTGATTCATTGCTAAGCCTTCGGCAAAGCCCAAGCGGTAATTACCAATTGTTATTTGCTCAATTATAGATAAGTTTTTAATTGTAAATTGTCCTGCAAGAAAATCAAAACCCATTGTCTGCCCCTTAGTAAAAAAGGGTTCCCCTTCGTCATTTTCTGCAACTAAGGAAAAAGATATTTTATCGTAGTAGTCAAAATTATATTTCAAAGATGTAGCAAAATCACCCCCTTGAAAGCCTCCGTCATCCATTCTTTGGAAACCCCAAGTCTTTTCCAAAACATTTTTATATTGAAGTCTAATATCACCTTTACCTCTAAGGAATATAGAATCCAATCTAAGGGAAGGCGACCATCTTTTTGGTCCAACATAAATATAAGGAGTGATTTGTTTAATTGTTTCTTCATCAAAGCCGTTTATAAGAGGCAATTCATAGAGTGAGATTAGCTCTTTCGTTTCTTTAATGTATCTTTTTAGGGATTTGATTTGGAAATCGGTTAATCCAATTGTACGAAGGTCGTTTTCATCTGCTGCATTTATGTTTATGGGGTTATTTTGAAAACGAATCAAATCCTCAATTAGGGTTTGCTTACTCTGAGAGGACATTTCGCTCTCTTCAATGGAAGATATTTGTTTATTTATCTGCTCTGGGGTTTGACAAAACAAGGAAATGGGCAAAATAAATACAAATATTATTATGAATAATCCAACATTTATCTTGCCCATTGCTCAATTTATTTTTATCCACACTTGCTCCAGCCACAAGTAGAGCAGCTTTTGCATCCGCCAGAAAAGATTATTGTCTCTTGACCACAGGAAGGACATTTCTCTCCGTGCGATTTTGTGCCGTCTTGTATGTATTTTTTCAACGCTCTTGCAACTCCATTCTTCCAAGTGTTTATTGTATCTGAATCTAATGTTAGTTTGGATACAAGTTCAATAACATTTGTTAGTGGCATTCCGTGACGCAACACTCCTGAAATTAGCTTTGCATAGTTCCAATACTCCTTATTGAATAATCGAGAAAGACCTTGCACTGTCACTTCATAACCATCGGGATCCAAAAAGACGAAATCGTATCTTGAATGCTCCATCCCCTTTTCCTTAACCTTAACAACCCATCCTGAGGTTATACTTTCTGGAACAAAAAACCTATTTGCCTCCCCTGTAAATATCTCGTATGGGCGTCCTTCATAGATTCCAACAATTGCTATCCATTTATTCTTGTCATTTTGGAAACGAATCACCTCTGCTTCTAATTTTTTTGGTCGTTTAGGTGCAGATGTTTCGTTGAAGGATGAATGATTCTGTTTTTTCGCCTCTTGATTTGTTACCAAAACTCCTTCACGAGAGCCTTCCCTATAAATAGTCATTCCCTTGCATCCGCTATTCCAAGCCGTAGTATAAATTTTGCTTACAATTTCTTCTGAGGTTTCTTTTGGTATATTTACAGTTACGCTTATGGAATGATCAACCCATTTCTGCATTTCCCCTTGCATCTTCACCTTTTGTAGCCAATCTATATCACTTGCTGTGGATTTGTAGTATGGAGACTTTGATATAAGTTCTTTTAATTGGTCTTCTGTGTAATTATTTCTTATATCCTCAACATTATATCCTTTAATCTCTGCCCATAGAGCAAATTTATGATGTAATACATTATATTCTTCCCAAGCCTGATTTTCATTATCCACAAATGTAGCCTTAGTTGAATTATCATTAGGGTTTATTTTTCTTCTTCTTTTGTAGGCTACCTCAAAGGCAGGTTCTATTCCAGAGGAGGTTTGTGTGCATATACTAACACTTCCTGTTGGTGCAATTGTTAATAGTGCAATATTTCTTCTTCCATATTTTAACATATCTTCATAAACTTGTGGAGATGCCTCCTTAATACGAAGAATAAATGGATTGTTTTTTTCTAATTGCTTATCAAAAATTGGAAATGGTCCTCTTTCTTTTGCCATAGAAACACTCGAAGCATAAGCCTGAGTTGCCAAAACTTGTTGAACCTTTACCGCAAAAGCAATAGCTTCGTCCGAACCATAAGTTAGGTTCATTGCAGCAAGCATATCTCCTTCGGCAGTAATGCCAAAACCCGTCCTTCTGCCTTCAAGAGACTTCATCTTTATGTTTAACCAAAGGTTTTTTTCAACACGCTTTATTTCATCAGTCTCTGGATCGGAAGAAATTTTATTTAATATCTTTTCAATCTTTTCAAGCTCTAAGTCAATTAAGTCGTCCATTAAGCGTTGTCCCTTTTGAACATGAGAAGAAAAGAGTTCAAAGTTGAATTTTGCATTATCTGTAAATGGATTTTCAACGTAGGAAAAAAGATTTATTGCAAGTAATCTACAGCTATCATAAGGACAAAGTGGGATTTCACCACAAGGATTTGTGGAAACGGTTTTAAACCCAAACGCTTCATAACAATCGGGAACAGACTCACGAATTACGGTATCCCAAAACAAAACTCCCGGTTCTGCACTTTGCCATGCATTATGTATTATCTTATTCCATAATCTTCGTGCATCAACTTCTTTAACAATGGTAGGGTTTTTGCTATTTATAGGGAATTGTTGTTTGTATTTTTCGCCAGAAATGACGCATCGCATAAACTCATCATCAATCTTAACTGAAACATTGGCTCCTGTTATCTTGCCTTGCTCCATCTTTGCATCAATAAAATCTTCCACATCTGGATGTTTAACCGAAAGAGATAGCATTAATGCTCCTCGCCTTCCTCCTTGTGCAACCTCCTTTGTTGTGTTTGAATACCTCTCCATAAAAGGTACAATTCCCGTTGAGCTAAGTGCAGAGTTCTTAACAGGGGATGACTTAGGACGAATGTGAGAAAGGTCATGCCCAACTCCACCTCTACGTTTCATTAATTGTACTTGCTCTTCGTCAATTTTTAATATTCCTCCATAAGAATCAGAATCGCCAGCATTGCCAATTACAAAACAATTGGAGAGAGAAACAATTTGGAAATTATTACCTATACCCGACATAGGGCTTCCCTGAGGTATTATGTATTTAAAATCTTTCATTAGAAGGAAAACTTCTTCCTCACTCATAGGATTTGGATACTTATTTTCTATACGAGCAAACTCTTTAGCCAAACGATGATGCATATCATCAGGATTTAATTCGTATATATTTTCTCCATCTCTTAAAGCATACTTATTCATCCATACATCAGCAGCTAAACTATCTCCATTAAAATATATAGAAGATGAGTTGAAAATCTCTTCTTTACTAAATGTTTTAAGAGGTTTTCCTTCTTTAATATCGTTCATATTACGTCCTTGTTTTGGGGTTTCCCCATTTTCTTGTTCAAAAAATAAATTTCCTGTCATAAGTCTGCTCTTTTTTGTTCTGCAAACTTACAAAAGAATATAAAAGCTAATTATAGGAATTTAACTTTTTTTTATCAAAGTTTTCAACAATTTCCATAAAAAAATACATAAACACATTACAATACCTATAATAAGGGCTGTTAAAAAAATATAGGTTACGATGATTTAAGAAACTTCATTTATGTTTTAAAAAAAATATTTAACATTTTTTCCTTCAAATGTTAAAAGTCCAACCTCCAAATTTGAAAAACCCCATTTGGTCGGCAACCGACCTTTACTTTTCCTACGGAAGTCTGGTAGTCTTCTTATAAATTATCAATCCGATAGGTAAATAAATGCCCGTTGCGGGTCGGAAGTATGGGGTTACAATTACATATTCTTAATCCGATAGGTAAATAAATGCCGCTTGGCAGAATGAAGGCGGGTGCAAAGAAAAATGTATTTTCAAAAAAAAATTAACATTTTTTCCTTCAAATGTTAAAAGTCAAAACCTCCAAAATTGGAAACCCCCATTTGCATATATCAAATCTTTTTTGTACCTTTGCCAAAACAAAGTTTTTCCTCAGGGCAATAAGGCATTAGTATTTCCAAATTACATCTTTCTTTATTTTCATAAAATAATCACCTAATTATTAGCATATTACATTTAAATAAATCTTCGTTTTAGTAAATTATTTCTTCGTTTTAGCAAAATAAAACAGCGTTTTATTTAAATATTTCTTCGTTTTTTTCTGAAAAAATAAGGATTTTGTTTTAAAAATTAAATTTTTGGAAAATTATATTAAAATTTGCTTGGATTATATTGATAATTAATAATTTGAAAAACTGAAATTCCGTTAGGAAAAATAAAGGTCGGTTGCCGACAAAAATTGAGT
>JAISIA010000083.1 GCA_031262295.1 Bacteroidales bacterium
TCTTTAAGTAGGGGTGTTTATTATATCCAAATTAAAGGTGATAACATAAATAGAACACAAAAATTAATAGTAATTTAGTCTATACCTATTTAACCTCACTAACTCTTAGGCGGTAGTAAAAATTACTACCGCCTTTTCTTAAAAAATTAAAATAAAGAATTAATAACTAAAAAAAATAATAAACATATTGTTTAACTAATACTTTAATCATGAAAAATGTATTTTTTTGGCTTTTAGCAACAATTATCACTATTAATAGTTGGGGACAGACTCAGCTAAATGAGGGATTTGAAGGAACAGTCTTCCCTCCCGACTATTGGACTACTACAAATGTAAGCGGAAACTCTTATTGGGAAAGATACACATTAAATTCTCCAATGGGTATTGCTTGTGCATCTATAGGTTTTGCTAATTTCTCACATGAGAACTGGCTTATAACACCTAAACTTTCTATTGAAAATGAAGATGATTCAATTAGTTTTTATATAAAAGCTGGTAATTTATCTTCTGGAACAACATTAAATGTAAGAATTTCTACAACAAACAAAGAGATAACTTCATTTAATGCAACACCTCTTCTAACTTTTATAAGTGGAACAAGTAGCACTACCTCTGATTTTACTACTTCTTGGGTAAGATATGCAATAGAGCTTTCACCATATATTGGAGAGGAGATTTATATTGCTTTTCAAGTTGTGGATAATAATGGAATAAGAGTAATGTTAGATGATGTTCAAGGACCAAATATTGTTTTGCCTTTGTGCCCTAAACCAACTAATTTAACTATAAGTGATGTTACAACAACTTCTGTTAACTTATCATGGATTGATCCTTTTGCAAATGCTTTTTCTTGGGATATTCAATATATGCCTTCAACAGAAACTTCTTGGAATAATGCAGAAACGATAACGACATCATCCAATCCATATACATTAAATTATCTTCAAAGCAACACAAAATATAAACTAAGAATAAAAGCAGAATGCAATGAAGAGGAAAGTGATTGGACTTCTTATGAAGAATTTCAAACTGCGTGTGCTTCTATTACAACATTACCCTACTTTAATAATTTTGACTCTGAACAAGCAGGTTCTATGATTAATCCTATTATTCCTTCGTGTTGGGTAAGGACTTCCAATTCTATTGTCTATCCCTACATTACTAACTCTAATGCAAATAGTGGCTCAAATTCACTTCTTTTCTACGTTTCTTCATTAAGTAGCAATGCTACTATTATAACACCACCATTTGCTGAAAACATAAATTCATTAAGAGTTAAGTTTTGGGCTAAATCTAATAATGAAAACAACAATATCCTTGTTGGGGTTATGTCAGATTTAGGAGATTTATCTACAATAGAAATGGTTGATACTATAACATTATCTACTACATACACAGAATATGAAACATTGTTTAACGAAACTCAATTGACAGGAGGAAATAGATACATTGTATTAAAAGCATCCTCTGGTGAAGGAAATACTTATGCATATATATATGTTGATGATTTAACAGTTGATAGTATTTCTTCGTGTTTAAGACCAACAAATTTAGATATAAGTAATATAACAAGTAATTCTGCGGATTTATCATGGATGGATGAAAATGCTTCTTTATGGAATATTCAATATATGTTAGAGACTGAAACTTCTTGGGATAACGCAACAATAGAAACTGCAACATATTCTCCTTATACTATTGAAGAACTTTTAGGGAACACTCTATATAAAGTGAGAATACAAACCATTTGTAGTGATGATGAAAGCGAATGGACTTCTCCAATAAATTTTAAAACAGCTTGTGCTTCGGAAAATATTCCTTATTCGCAAAATTTTGACGCTTCAACATCTTTACCTCCTTGCCACTCTTTAATCAAAGGAAATTCTGATATTGATTATGAAGAATATTATAGCGAACCACAATCTATAAAGTTTTCAAATCAAGCATGGATTTCTACACCTGCTTTCACAGAAGATATATCATTATTAAAAGTTCAATTTATGGCTAAGGCAGAAGATGCTTCTTCTGGAGATTTGGAAATTGGAATAATGTCTAATCCAGATGACACAACAACATTTGAAAGTGTTTCCATAATTCAACCTAATGCCATTGGCAATTGGGTAGAATATGAAGTACCATTTAATGAAACTACATTAAATGGAGAAAATCTTTATATTGCCTTTAAACAAAATACTACTTCTAATTATTATTATTGGTGGATTGATGATATTTTAGTTGATTTTATTCCTTCTTGTGCAAGACCAACAGAATTATCTGCAAACAATATTACGCAAACTTCTTTTGACTTATCCTTTGTAAGTGAGGCTTATTCTTGGAATGTAGAATACATGTTAGAAACAGAAAACGATTGGGAAAATGCAACAAGAATACTTATAACAAGTTTTCCTTATACCATAGAAGAATTAACCCAAAACACTCTATATAAAATAAGAGTTAAAGCCAATTGTACAGGAGCAGAAAGCAATTGGACAAGTCCAATTACAGTTAAAACATTATGTAATTCTATTGAAACATTACCTTATATTATGAATTTTGATAATGAAATTGTAGATTATAGCTCCGCTCCTACTTGTTGGATGAAACCTTCCTATTATGATACATATCCTTATGTTTATAATTATAGTGCAAATAGCGGATCAAATTCACTTTATTTTTCTCTCTCTTTGGAAAGTGATGAAGTTTCAATAATAACACCACCTTTTTCTGAAAATATAAATTCATTAAGAATTAAACTTTGGGCTAAATCTAATAGTGCAAATAATAAGATAGGAATTGGAGTAATGTCAGATGCAGGAGATTTATCTACAATAGAAATGGTTGATACTATAATATTATCCACTACATACACAGAATATGAAATATGGTTTAATGAAACTCAAGAAATAGACCAAAATGTATATATAATCCTAACAGCTCTACTTGGTCAAGAGAACACTTATGCATCAGTATATATTGATGATGTAATTATAGATTATATTCCCTCTTGTATAAGACCAACAAATTTCTCTGCAAGTAATATTACTAACAATTCTGTTGATTTATCATGGAACGACCAAGAGGCTTATTCTTGGAATATAGAGTATATGCCAACAACAGAAACTTCTTGGGAAAATGCAACAGGAATAGTTACAACAGAAAATCCTTACACCTTAAATAGTATTAGTAGCGGCACAGAATATAAAGTTAGATTGCAAGCAAATTGTGACAATGGACAAAGTGATTGGACAAATCAAATAATTTTTACAACACTTCAAATTGTGCCTCCAACAATTACAACCTTAGAGGTGACAGAAATTACAGAAACTTCTGCAACATTTAATGGAGAAGCAACAAAAGGAACAGAAGAAATATACGAAAAAGGATTTGAATTAAAGACTTCTAATCAAACTTGGGAAGAAGCCTCTCAACTTTCTGTTCAAGGAACATCTCCATTTACTTTAACTTATACTTCTCTTACAGAAAATCAAACTTACGATGTAAGAGCATACGTTGCAACAGGAGAAAATGGAGAAACTATAACCTACGGAGAAGTTAAGAGTTTTACAACATTAGAATCACAAGAACCAATTATAACTATTGGAGAAGTAACTGCAAATGCCAATGTTCTACAAAATAGTGTTGAACTATTAGGAGAAGTTGTTTCATTTGGCGGAGAGGATGCAACAGAAGTTTCAGTTGGATTTATATATGGTTTAGAAAATACTCTTACAAATGATGTTGAAGAAGTATCTTCTACATTAAATGGCACAACATTCTTAACTATATTAACTGATTTAACACCTGCAACAACATACTACTATGTTTCATTTATAACAAATTCAGCAGGAACAGCCTTATCCGAAATAGGAGAATTTACAACAAATAATAGTTTATCAAATAATATTAAATCAGGTAATGTAAATATTGTAATGTATCCAAATCCAGCAGAAAAGGAAACTAAGTTAGTAATCTCTGGAAAAAATGGAAAGATTAAAATGTCCTTAACCGATACACAAGGACGCATAATCTTCGCTCAAACAATACTTGTTAATAATAAAACAGAACAAGTTTTGGACTTATCCAATTTAACAAAGGGAGTTTATTACCTACAATTAAAAGGAGAAAACATAAATAGCACACAAAGATTAATTGTTAAATAAAGATCATTTTCATCACTTTTTCTGCGGCGTCTTATTTCTAAGACGCCGCTTTTTTGTCTCCCGCCAACCGACTTTTATTTTTGCCTGCAACAGGCTTTTATTAATCCTAACGGAAGTCAGCACCCCACCTTTATTTTATCCTAATTCAATAGGGATAATCCGCAAAGGGAATTACGCAAAACAACCAATAATAAGGGGATTTATCTCTTTTCCCGTATTGTTTTTTATATAAATTATCAATATTTGCGTATAATATTATTTTTACAAGGGGATGAATACCATTGTTTTGATATATGAAAAATTTAATTTCAAAAAATATTTAACATTTTTTCCTTCAAATGTTAAATTCCAAATTTCAAAACTGAAATTTCCCGTTTGCATTT
>JAISIA010000084.1 GCA_031262295.1 Bacteroidales bacterium
AAGAAAGAATTTTTGTTCCAGAGGAAATGGGTTGCTTTGGTTGCTTATTTTTATACGAAAAAGGCAAGTATAAAGAATTTATTTCTTTTATAGATGTAGGTTCTTTTTGGAAATTTAATGATGGACATTGGCTGAAAAACAATTAATCTTTTTAAATTAGATTATTGCTCATTTTTCAGTACAATATAAAGAATATCCTTCTAAACCTTCTCCTTCTTGCCATTGAGCAGGAAGATCATTCCAACCAATATTAGAACAATCACCAGCAAAATCTAAAACATCAAGTGATACATCTATATCCATAAATGATATGACACATTCACAATCAGATTTCTTATCTGAATTTAAATCAGAATCGGAATCAGAATCACACGCCATAAAAGATAAAACTGCAAATACTCCTAATGATAATAAAATCTTTTTCATAAGTTTTAATTTTTTTGTTTAAACTAATTTTAATCTTTTTTTAATTAACATTTTAAAAGACAAAGGTAAATCTTTTTTTTAATACAAGTAAAATCTTTTTCCCATAAAAAAGAATTTTATCTGGCTTAATTTATTTTTTTTGATCGTGTTTTGAATAATTGGATAGGAATTAGAGGATTAATAAATAATATATTTTTTACTTCAAACTAATTATTATTATATTTTAAAGTTAAACAAATAAATCATTTTGAATACTAATGTTTATTATTTAAAAAATTAATAACTTCTTTACACGTCAATACATAAGATAAATATTTATCGGGATTTTTTTTCGCAAGTTCTTTATAGATATTTAATGCTTCATTATATTCTTCTTTTGCTTTGGTATATTCATTTATAGTACCATGCATAAGTCCCAAATTCATTAAAGTTTTACCAATATAAGGATTATATGCTTGTGGATTTTCATTAGCTAAATTTCTATAAATATTTAATGCTTCATTAAATTCTTCTTCTGCTTTGGTATATTCTTTTATAGTACTATGCAATTTACCTAATTTATTCAAATTCATAGCAAGATAATGATTATATTCTTTTGGATTTTCGTTAACTAAAATTTTATAAATTTTAAATGCTTCATTATATTTTTCTTCTGCTTTGATATATTTTTTTGTAGAATAATAAAGATTGCCTAAATTATCTAAAACTATAGCAACATCAATGTTATAAACTTTTGGATTTTCCTTAGCTAAGATTCTACGAATCTCTAATGCTTCACTATATTCTTTTTCTGCTTTAGTATATTCTTCTATATTAATATGCAGATTACCTAAATTATATAAAGTCCCAGCAATATAATAGTTATATTCTTTTGGATATTCTTTATCTAAACTCCTATAAATCTCTAATGCTTCACTATATTCTTTTTCTGCTTTTGTATATTCGTTTATATCACTATGCAAATTACTTAAATAATTTAAAGTCATAGCAATATCATAATTATATTCTTTTGGATTTTCCTTAGCTAATCCTCTTTGAATTTCTAATGCTTCATTTAATTCTTCTTCTGCTCTATTATATTCATTTATATTAAAATGTAAACGACCTAAATTATACAAAGTTGTAGCAAGATTATGGTTGTATTTTGTTGGATTTTCTTTAGCTAAATTTCTATAAATGTTTAATGCTTCACTATATTCTTCTTCTGATTCTATATATTCATCTGTATAATAATGTAGAAGACCTAAACTATTTAAAATCTCAGCCTTTTCATTATCATTTTGTGCTTTATTTTTAGCTTCATTTAAATATCTTTCAGCAATATTGTAATCTTTTTGATCATAATAGTAATTTCCTACAATTAAAAAAATATTAAAAGAAGGATATATTTCTATTGCTCTTAAATAACATTCTTCCGCTTCTTTATGTTGATTTTTTGATATTAGTGATTGTGCCTTTAATATATATTTATCAGCAGAATCCTTATTATCTTTGTTTAATTCTTCTGGATTAATTAATTCTAAGGCTTTTTTGTATCCTTCAAATTGATTTAATAATTTATAACGATTTGTCAAGTTGTTGTTGGATGCAGTTGCAGCATTTATAATACCACTAACAATAATAACAACTATTATCCATACTTTTTTACTATTTTTCATAAAACAAATATTAGGTTTTTATTAAGATTTATTTTTCTTAATTGCAAATATATTATTTTTTTCATATCAATTTTAAATTGTATTTAAATGTTTTCTTTTTTGATGTGTAAGATTGTATGTATGTATGCGGCAAAAGGGTATTAACCCTTAAAAAAAGGAAATAAAGTTTATGAAAAAGAATACGAATTAGGTTCATAATTTTTACTTTTTTATTGAGGACAAAATTATAAAATTTATTCAATAGAAACAAAATTTTTTAACAATATTTGTCGGCAACCGACTTTTAATTATCCTAATTCTGTAGGGATAATCAGCAAAGGAAATTGCTTCAATTATTATCTTCTTCCCTTTCCTACTTTACTCTATCTAAAAGTTGGTCTTTTTCAGGTGAAGGTTTCAAAAATGAAATAAAGTATTGTGCATCCCTTTTATTGGATTGTGTTTTTTGGTTTTCATATTGCTCAACATAATGAAGAGCATGTTCATATAAGAACTTCCTACAATCAATATTTATCATCAAATTCCCATCGTAATTATTATATGATAGTCCTTTTACATTATCATTTGAAGAGATATTACTTAAATTATCCATATTTATACCCTCTATATTTAAGGTAAATGAAGGATAATAGAAATTATTTTCCATAGGTATGGATATATTGATTTGAATAGTTGTATCGTTGATTACATTCTTTGTAATATTTGCATTTTGTCTATAATAGTTGTATTCGTAATATTCTTCCAAAGAAGGCATCCAAAGAGAATTATCTCCATCTTTTCCATAATTATCATTAAGCCAAAGAAGAAAATCAGACCAAGTATTATTTGTTCCATGCACTCCAACTAATACAGCCTTTCTCTCCTCTTTGGGTTTTGATAATTCAGAATTTATCTTTATCTTTGTTTGGTCAGGATTTATAAAATCTCTTTTAATAAAAGCCTTATTTAGTTCTGTTGTTTCACTAAAAGGATAAATTACACCTGTGGCATTACCTTGTCCTGTCATTATCTTAATATCTTCAACATTTAATCCAGCATAATAATAATCCATATTTCCATTAGGCTCTGCCAAAACTTTTGCTCCTCTTTGAGAAAGATTTTGTTTTATACTATCTTGACAAATTAATAAATGTTCATATATGGAACTTTGTGTTAGAGGTCCAACAACATCATGAAAGGCTATTGAATTACCATAATTAACCATCTCAATAACATTATCCCAAATACAATAGTTTTTAAGATAGAAACGGAAATAGTTTTCCGTAAAACCGGGATTTACCTCCGTAGGAGAATTAAACATTTCTGTACTCTTTGGTCCGTCCTCTGGAAATACTGTTGTAGTGAAATGGAATCTTACTTCATTACCTGTTCCATCGTCAATGCCAAGAGTTTTATCCAAAGTATAGTAATCAGGAGGAAGATCTTGGGCAAATATATGACGAATATCGTAATAGTATTTATCCGTTAATGGTTTTTGATTTATTGAAGCCCAAGTCCTACAAAAGGCTGATTGAACACAATCATCTTGAATTAGGAAAAAGAGAAAAGATTTATTGTATTTTAAAGGAGGAATACTTAATGTTATATCATCTAATGAGGTATTTGGTTTTGTTGTTATAGTTATTTGAGACTCTATACTTTTTATTTCTTGTGAAAAAGGATAAACATATAATGGAGTTTGCTCTGTGGGATTATTGGAATTTCCATTTGAATTATTTTCATTATTGTTATTCTCCAAATGACTCTTATCAACACAAGCTGTAAGTATGGATGCAATAATAAGCAAATAAATAAGTATGTTATTTATACTTATAAAAACAAATAAATTCTTTTGATTAGTTTTCATAAATCTTATTTTTATTTTTTTTGCAAAATTAAAACAAATTGCAATAAAAATAAAAAAAAACCTCCTTCTAAAAAGAAAGAGGTCTTTATTATATAAAAGATTTATTCGTTTTTTTTAGTACATACCGCCCATTCCTCCCATTGGTGGAGCAGCAGGCATTTGTGGTGCTTCTTCTTTTATTTCTGATAAAACACATTCTGTTGTAAGTATCATACTTGCTATTGAAGCAGCATTTTCAAGAGCTATTCTTGCAACCTTTGCAGGGTCTATAACGCCTGATTTATGTAAATCTTCATAAACTTCTGTTCTTGCATTAAAGCCATTATCACCTTTTAGTTCCTTTACTTTATTTACAACAACACTTCCTTCTAATCCTGCATTTTCTACAATTTGACGAAGAGGTTCTTCTAATGCACGGCGGATTATTTGAACACCTGTTTCCTCGTCTTCATTATCTCCTTTTAGCTTATCCAATGCCTTAATTGCACGAATGTATGCAACGCCACCACCAGGAATTATTCCCTCTTCAATAGCTGCTCTTGTTGCATGTAGGGCATCATCAAAACGATCCTTCTTTTCTTTCATTTCAACCTCTGAGGCAGCTCCTACATATATTACAGCAACTCCTCCTGCCAATTTGGCTAAACGTTCTTGCAATTTTTCTCTATCGTAGTCTGATGTTGTCTTTTCTATCTGTGCCTTTATTTGATTAACTCTTGCTTCAATCATTTTCTTTTCTCCAGAACCTGAAACAATTGTTGTGTTATCCTTATCTATTGTTATCTTATCACAAGAACCCAACATTTCCAATTGAGCATCTTCCAATTTATAACCCTTTTCTTCTGATATAACAACACCACCTGTTAGAATAGCAATATCTTCCAACATTTCTTTTCTTCTATCTCCAAAACCAGGAGCTTTTACGGCAACGATTTTTAGATTACCTCTCAAACGATTTACAATTAAAGTTGCAATAGCTTCTCCATCTAAATCTTCTGCAATAATTAACAAAGGACGACCTGTTTGAACAACCTTTTCCAATACAGGAAGAAATTCCTTCATATTAGAAATCTTCTTGTCGTATATTAATATGAAAGGATTTTCATAAACAACTTCCATCTTTTCTGTATCAGTTACAAAATAGGCAGAAAGATAACCTCTGTCAAATTGCATACCTTCAACAACCTTTACTTCTGTTTCAACACTCTTTGCTTCTTCTATTGTGATGACACCTTCTTTCTTTACTCTTTCCATAGCTTCTGCAATTTTTCCTCCAATAAATGAGTCATTATTTGCAGAAACTGTTGCAACTTGTTCTATCTTTTCCTTAGCATTACCTATTGAACGAGATTGTTTTTTCAAGTCTTCAATAACCAATGCCACAGCTTTGTCAATACCACGTTTTAAATCCATTGGATTAGCTCCCGCTGTTACATTTTTTATTCCAGCATTAACAATAGCTTGTGCCAAAACTGTTGCTGTTGTTGTTCCATCTCCTGCTTGATCTGCTGTCTTTGATGCAACTTCTTTCACCAATTGAGCACCCATATTTTGAACAGGATCCTTAATTTCTATCTCTTTTGCAACTGTTACCCCGTCCTTAGTAATGTGAGGAGCACCAAATTTCTTATCAATTAGAACATTTCTTCCCTTAGGTCCTAATGTCACCTTAACGGCATTTGCCAAAGCATCAACTCCCTGACGCAATTGCTCACGAGCCTCAACGTTATATAAAATATCTTTTGCCATTTCTTTTTCTTTTTATTTTCTTTTTAATTTTTTAATTCTACTCTTTGTAACTTTTAATGCAAAATTTAGATAATTGCATATATGTCACTTTCTCTCATAATTAAATATTCTGTGCCATCAATTGTTATTTCTGTTCCAGAATACTTGCCATAAAGCACCTTATCACCAACTTTTACACACATTGGTTCGTCTTTTTTACCCATTCCAACGGCAATAACTTCACCTTTCATTGGTTTTTCTTTTGCTGTATCAGGAATAATTATACCTGAGGCTGTCTTATTTTCTGCTTCTTGCGGCTTCACTAACACCCTATCTGCTAAGGGCTGTACCTTAATCTTTGCCATAATTCTCTAAATTTTTAATTATAAATTATTAATTTTTATATTCTTTTTATTAAATTCATTCTATTAAAACACAAAATTAAGCATTAAATTTTATGCCATAGTCATTTTTTCTGCATTTTTATGACAAAAAGTCAGTCCGACCGCCAAGCGGCTTTTATTCGTCCTAACGGAAGTCTGGTTGTCAGCAACCGACCGCCAAGCGGCTTTTATTTTTCCTAACGGAAGTCTGGTTCTGTCGGCAACCGACCTTTACTTTTTCCTAACGGAAGTCTGGTTGTCAACAACCGAACTTGCAACCGACTTTTATTTTATCATAATTCAATAGGGATAATCCGCAAAGGAAATTACGTAAAATAACCAATAGCAAGGGGATTTACCCCCTTGTAAGCATTGTTTCTTTATATAAATTACCATTATTTGCGTATAATATTAATTTTACTATGGAATGAATCCCATTGTTTTGATATATAAAAAATGTAATTTCAAAAAATATTTAACATTTTTCCATTCAAATGTTAAAAGCACAAACCTCCCAAATTGGAAACCCCTATTTGCATATATCAAATCTTTTTTGTATCTTTGCCAAACAAAGTTTCTTTTAAGGCAAAAGCATAATAATTTCCCCATAACTTATATTTATTTTTTATTACAATATAATAGATTAATTATTAATTTATTATATCCGACTAAATCTTCGTTTCAGAAAAATAAAACGAGGTTTTAGTAAATTATTTCTTCGTTTTAGCAAAATAAAACAGCGTTTTATTTGAATTTTTCTTCGTTTTTTTTCTGAAAAAATAAGGTTTTGAGTTTTTTAATTAAAAATCGGAGAAAACATATTAAA
>JAISIA010000014.1 GCA_031262295.1 Bacteroidales bacterium
AAAGGAACTACTCAAGTTATGTTAAATGGTTGGTATGATGGTTATCTTGGAACAAACGGTTTTTATGATGCAAACCAATCAATCAATAATCTTTCATTAAATATAGGTTGGAAGTTTTAGTTTAATTGAAAATAAAAAAGAAATAGAAAATAATATTTGAATTATCTTAAATAAAAATAAATAAAATAATTAAAAAAATATGAAAAACATTTTAAAAACGTTGCTTTTTGGAGTTATTGCAATTGCAGTTATTGGTAGTTGTAGTAGTAGTAAGAATGATGGTTATGTAAATACTCAAAAGAAACCTAAGACAGATGCACAAGAAGTTTCTGCTAATAGAGGATTAAAATTACAAAAAGAAGAGTGTGAAGAGTTAGCTCTTAAAGCTACTGATAACCTTCGTGAGTCGGGCAATGGAGTAAGTGCAAAGGAATCTTTTGCAACTAATATTGCTCTTTTAGATGCTCGCCAAAAGTTAGCACAACAATTGGAAGTATGTGTAAATGGATTGATACGCAACTTTGACCAACAACACTCTGCGGGTAAAGCCTCAGATATGATAAGCAAACAAACTGCAATTCAACAGGCATACTTTGAACAATTTCTTACCAACTCTCGCACTATATGTAAGAACACATATATTAAAGAGAATGGTGATTATAATGTTTATGTTTGTGTAGAGATGTCAAAAGAGGAACAAAAAGCAATGTATAAGAAATTAAGTGAAGAAAAAAAGATTGCCATAGATTTTCAAGAGCATCAATTTATGAACGATTTAGCTAAGGCTAAGGAGGACTATCGCAAGCAAAGACTTTCAGAGTAAAGAATGAAAAAGTATTTTCTATTGCTGTTTGTAGGTTTTTCTATTACTACCTTTGGACAATCTATTCCCAATTGGACAGAAGAAGAGTGGCGAGAGTTGAACTATCCTGCTGAATTATATTACACAGGCTTTGTGCGAGAAAAGTTACAAAACAATATAAGTATTGGTGATGCTCTTGGTGCATTGGAAAATAGTGCAAAGAATCAGCTTGCTGAAAGTATAATTATTAAAATAGAAGGTAGTACAAAATTAACCGATAATAGCACTCAACAACAAATAGGTGATAATCGTTCTGAGACAATAACCACTCAATATATGCAAGCAGTAAGTACTGCCACATCAGCCACAGCTGTAGGTATGGAAATTAAATCGTATTATAATCCTTCTAATAATATGATGTATGCCTTTGCTTTTGCTAAACGTTCAGACCTTTCAGCTTTTTATACTCAGCAAATAGATTTAGATATTAATAAGGTTGAAAGTTTGCTTAGTTTATCTGAGCAATTGGTTGCATCAGGCAAAAAAATGCAGGCTAATGGCAAGTGTTTAGAGGCACAAAAAATACTTATAGATATTGCATCCTATCAAAACTTACTTACTGCAATAAATGTAGGAACAAATGAAAGTGCATTGCAAATCAATCGTATTAATTCTTTAAATAAAAGAGTGGAAAAACAACTTATAGAACTTGAACAAAGCACCCTTGTTTATTTGGATTGCAAATATGAAAAAAAAGGTAATAGAGATGATGCTTTTAGTTCTGACCCAGAAATCTTCCGTGATATAATAGCACAAGCTCTTAGTGAAAATGGATGTAGCATAACTAATGATAGAGATAGTGCAGATTATGAATTAAACCTTATTACCTACACTACTTGTCGTAGTGATGGAAAGGATGAATATGGAATAATCTCCTATTATGCTAATGTGAAGGGCACGCTTATTAATCCACTTACAAAGAAAAAACTTTTAGATTTTTCTGTGCTTAATGCCCCTTATGCTTATGCAACAGGGAAGTCTCCTGAGGCAGCAGCAACAAAAGCATTTATGTTGCCAGAGTTAAAAAACAAAGTATTGAAAAAGATATTGGAAAAAATAAAAAATTGAAAAAAAGAATAGTTTTATAAAAGAATAACTAATAATTAATATAAAAATAAACATGAATAAAATCATTATTTTATCTCTTTTTGTTTTAATAGCAAGTGTCAATGTTTTTTCTCAGGAGAAACGAACCATAGCTGTAGCACCAACACAGGGTAATTCGGATGGTGATATGCTTCTTATGATAAGTTCAGCTTTGGAAGAGGGAGTGTATAGGTCGGGAAATTATAAATTAGTTGCACGTGGAGCGGCATACGATCAAGCATTAAAAGAATTTGAATTTCAAAATAGCGGTGCTGTTGATGATTCAAAGTTAGTTGAATTTGGACGTGCCTCTGGTGCAGAATTGGTTTGCTTTGCATCTATTAGTAAGATTTCTGATAAGATTTATCGTATCTCTTATAAACTAATAGAAGTAAAAACATCGGAGATATTAAATATAAATTCAGAAACTATAAAAAATGGATTAGAAGGTGTGATTGATGCTGCTGATGCTATTGCAAATAAATTGTTTGGTTCAACTTTGCAAAGTAAAAATAATCGTACAATCAACTCTAATAATACAACTCCTACTCATACCCAATTCAATCCTAATTCCAATGAACCTGATATGGTATATGTAGAAGGAGGTACTTTTCTTATGGGATGTACTGGGGAACAAGGAGCGGATTGTTATGAAAATGAAATGCCAGCTCACAGCGTTACACTTAGCAGTTTTAGTATTAGTAGATATGAAATAACGCAAACGCAATGGCAAAAGATTATGGGAACAAATCCATCAAGTAATGCTCGTGGTGGAAACTATCCTGTAACTAATGTATCATGGGAGGATGCTCAAGAGTTTTGCAAACGCCTTAGTGCAGCAACGGGCAAACAATACCGCTTGCCAACAGAAGCTGAATGGGAATATGCTGCCCGTGGTGGTAATCGAAGTAGGGGATATAAATATAGCGGAAGTAATAATCTAAATGATGTAGGTTGGTATGAAAATAATAGTGGAAAAAATACTGCTCCTGTTGGAGAAAAACATCCTAATGAACTTGGTATTTATGATATGAGTGGAAATGTTTATGAGTGGTGCTTAGATAAATATGATGACTATTCTACTTCTATGCACACTGAAATTAATCCAAAGAACGATAAAAAGGGATATTATAGAGTGTTTAGGGGTGGTAGTTGGCGTTATGATGCAGAAAAATGTCGTGTAGCGTACAGATACTATTATCGTTCAAATGGTAAATTCAAAACTTTGGGCTTTCGAGTGGTGCTTCCTTAAATTATCTTTTTTGGAAAATTTAAACTGATTCTATCTTATAAAAGAAATAACAACTAACAATTAATATAAAAACAAATATGAAGAGAATAATAGTTTTATCTCTTTTTGTCTTAATAACAAGTTTAAATGTTTTTTGTCAGCAAGAAAAACGTACAGTTGCTGTAACACCAACCTTAGGTAGTTCAGTATCTGATGATGTTCGTATGATGATATATTCAGGTCTTGAAGAAGGAGTTTATAGATCTGGTAATTATAAAGTGGTTGCTCGTGGAGTAGCATACGAACAAGCATTAAAAGAATTTAATTTTCAAAATAGCGGTGCTGTTGATGATTCTAAATTAGTTGAATTTGGACGTGCCTCTGGTGCTGAATTAGTATGCTTTGCTTCTATTAATAAGATTACCGATCAGATTTATCGTATCTCTTATAAATTGATAGATGTAAAGACAGCAGAGATATTAAATGTAGATTCAAAAACCATTAAGAATGGTATAGAGGGCGTTGTTGATGCTACTGATGCAATTTCGGAAGAATTGTTTGGGAAAAAAACTATTAACACACCTACAAAAAATAATGTAGATGCTCATTGGAAAGAAATGCTTCGCATAGCAGTAAGTACTAACTCTACTCAATTGTGGGGTACAGGAGATAAGTATAAGGGGCAACTCAAAAATGGATACCGTACAGGATTTGGTATTTATTCTTGGGAAGAGGTTGGAGATTTTTATATTGGAAGTCAAAAAGAGGGATATTTATCTGGATACGGCATTTCTATAATGGGACAAAAAAAGGAAGAGCGTTTTATATTTAATTGTCCTAATTGTGTATGTTATGTAGGAGAATGGTCAAAAGGTAAAAAACATGGTACAGGTGCTTGTTATGATAAAAATGGTTACTTAATTTATTATGGAAACTTTGAAAATGATATTCCCACACAAACTTATCCATCATCTACAACAGATTCAAAAAAGAGATTTGGTGTATTAATTTTTGCAAATGGTAATAATTATATTGGAGAGTATTATGAAGATGAAAATACAAAACAAAATCACAAACAAGGCTGGGGTGCAGAAATACATAAAGACGGAAATATTTTATTTGCAAATTGGAAAGGTAATAATGGTAGTAATGGATGTGTAATATTTTCAAGTGGTACTATAAGTGAAGGTTATTGGAAGAATGGTGAGTTTTATAAAAAATAAACAACATTAACTTTAAAGGGGTCGATTTTGCCCCCTTTGATTTAATCAGGGAATAATTCATTTAGTTAAGTACAATTCTAAATCATATATTCAAATCTTTCTTATTCCTTTAATTTCTATCCAATTATTCAAAACAGGATCAAAAAATTTTCAATTTTTGAAGGATATAATCCACTCATTGATAAAGAGCTTTAAACCATTATCAGCAAGTTATGATGCCAAATGCAGGCGTTCTTTTCCTCTTGCCTTACCATTGGGCGTGAATATCGCAAGGAAATGAGGTTTAAAAATGCAGAAAAAATATAAAAACTCTGTGTTTTTTGTTGTCTTTTTTAGAAAAGAATTTATTATAAGCCTGAGTTTTTTGTAATAAACTTCTTTATTTCCTCTTCACTTGGTAATTGAACCATATATTTTTGTACAAAGATATTTGGATCTAAGCCTGCTGTTGCATACTTCACTAATGTATCACCTTTTTCAGTACAAAGCAAAATACCGATTGGAAGATTATCATCTTTTTGCATTACTTTATTATGCTTATCTTCATTTTGCAATTCGGCACATGGCATGTGCCGAATTGGGTTTTGAAATTCGGTGGTTAATGACCGCCGAATTTCAAAATTATTCATTACATAGTTTATTACCTCATCTTTTAATTGAGGATAAACTTTATATAATCGTCTAAATTCACGAAAGCGGCGTTCATTTAAACCTTTTGTATTAAGACGTAATTCCAATTTTTTTAAGAGTTGTTCTCCATAAGCGGCACGATCTTCTCCGTTTTGTTCAAACTCTACAATGTAATATCCCATTAACCAATTACGAGATGTTAAGGAAAGATTTACCGAATGAGCAGCTTGTGCTTGTAGTGTGTTTTGGATAACATTTATATTATTTACTAATGCTTCAAAATTCATATCATCATTTTTTATTCTTTATGCAAATATACAATTTTATCTTTATGCTACTATAATAAGTAAAAATAAAGAAAAATTAGACAATAAAGCATAAATGCTTTTATTTAAATTTAGTGTGCAATTCGGCACATGCTATGTTCCGAATTTATTATTCAAAATAGGAAAGAAAATTTTTCAATTTTTGAAGCAAATAATCCTCTCATTGATAAAGAGCTTTGAACCATTATCAGCAAGTTATGATGCCAAATGCAGGCGTTCTTTTCCTCCTTGCTTACCATTGGGCGTGAATATCGCAAGGAAATGAAGTTTAAAAATGCAGAAAAAAGATAAAAACGCTGTGTTTTTTGTTGCCTTTTGCTAAAAGGGAGCGTTTTTATTCTATTTTTTCTTGCTTTTTTCTGGGTTTTTCAAGGAGAGATTTCGGAAAATTTTTGAAAAATTTTATTTTTTGAAAATAGTTTTATCGGACAATAATAAAACTACAACTTTATTTTAGAAAACTAAATCCTTATTTAAATTTTTTAATTCTTCAAAAGCTTCTTTGTATTCTCTTTTTAGCTTAGAGAATATTTCTTCAACAGATAAACTTTCATTGATTATTGAGGCTGCTTGTCCAATTTCTAATTCTCCATTTGTTAAATCTCCTTCAAACATTCCAAGTTTTGGTCTGCCCGATTGAATGATGTTGAGTAGCTCCTCTTCTGTTGCACCTTTATCTTCTGCTTCTTTTATCATATTGAAGAAGTTTCCTTTTAATAAACGTGTAGGAGAAAGTTTTCTTAACAAAAGCATAGTATCGCCTTCCGTAGAATTTATTACTGCATTTTTAAAATTAATATGTCCTGAACTTTCTTTGCTTGTTGCAAATAGTGTTCCTATTTGTACTCCTTGTGCTCCTAAAAGCATTGCTGCAAGGATTTGTTTTCCGCTAACGATACCTCCTGCTGCAATAACGGGTATATTCAATTTTCCTCTTAATTGTTCTAATAGGACAAGTGTTGTAATTTCTTCCTTACCATTATGACCTCCTGCTTCAAAACCTTCTGCAACTACGGCGTCACAGCCGGCATTCTGTGCCTTTAAAGCAAAATGATTATTCGCAATTACGTGAATAACTTTTATACCATTATCTTTTAACCTTTGGGTATAAAGTGTGGGATTTCCAGCCGAAGTAAATACAACATCAACCTTATGTTTTATTGCAACGGCTATATTTTTTTCGGAATTTACATTCATTAATGGAATATTTATTCCAAAAGGTTTGTTTGTGGCATCCTTACATTTTTTAATGTGTTCTTCCAAAATTTCAGGTGTCATAGAACCTGCTCCGATTAATCCTAAACCTCCTTGATTGCTTACACTTGAAGCTAAAAACCAATTGCTACACCATACCATTCCACCTGAAATAATAGGGGTCTTTATGTTTAATATATCGCAAATAATGTTGTTCATAGTTTAATTTATTTATAAAAATATTTAATGCAAAGGTATTATAAAATTTGCATATTCAAATATTATTACTAATTTTGACACCTGAAAAAAAATATTGTCAAATTTTTAAATAGATATTATATGAAAAGAGTAATTATTTTCTTTTTTGTTTCATTTGTAGCCCTTAGTTTATTTTCTCAAGATTGGAGAAGAGCAAAATATATGATGCCTGTACCAGAATATTTGGTATCATTAAATGTTGGAGGAAAGATGATGTTGGGAGAAAATGCAGATTTGAATCCTTGGGGAATGGGTTTTAATGCTTCATATCAATACAAGACAGGAAAAAAAGAAGGACTTCTAACCGTTGGACACGGCTTTGGTGGTAGCATAGGTCTAACTTATTTTCCGGGAAAGAGTGTTAGGTTGGAATCTATTGGCTTACCATGGGATTCAAAATTCACTTCCTATTATAGCTTCTCTTATGTGCCAATTATGTTGAGTTATAATTTCTATTTAATACATAATAATGCGAACTTCTTTATTGGTATTGATGCAGGGGTTCAAATGATGATTAGAGAAAAAGATTATAAGAATACAATAATCTCTTATTACGTTGGAACAAATGATATAGCCATTACTCATTTTCTTCCAAGTGGAAGTTTATATTTAGGTTGTATGTATGAGATTTCAACAAATTGGCGTATTCAAGCAAGAGTTGGTGCAGAATATGTTCATGGTTATACTTTTGATGCTACAACTCCTTTCTATTATAGAGATATTGACGGAAACTATGTTCAATCTTCTTCATTTGGAAAGTTAAAGACAAAACCACTTTTGAATGTTTTCGCATCAGTTGGTGTAACTTATAGTTTATAATATATTCACATTAAAAATATAAATGCATCTTTTCTATTGTCAGCAAGAGGTTTCCTCACAGCTATATTCATTAGATAGAGAAGAGTCTAATCATTGTATTAAAGTCCTTCGTTTAAAACAAGGAGATTTTATCCATATTACCGATGGTAGGGGTACGTTATATAAGTGCCAAATTGAGGATGCATCCTCTAAGAACTGTGTTGTAAAGGTTGTTGATACAATAAAAGAGTTTGAAAAAAGAGACTACTATATTCATATTGCTATTGCTCCAACAAAGAATATTAATAGGTTGGAATGGTTTTTGGAAAAAGCAACAGAGATTGGAATAGATGAAATAACACCTATATATTGTCATAATTCGGAAAGAGATTCCTTAAAGACGGAAAGATTAGATAAGATTATAGTTTCTGCAATGAAGCAATCTCTTAAAGCATACATCCCAAAATTAAATGAATTGACCCCAGTGGAAACTCTTATTGAAAATGCCAAAGAGGAAAAAAAACTTATATGTTATTGTCAAGACGAGGATAGAAAGTTGATAAAAGATACTTATAAACCCAAACAAAGCGTTCTTATACTAATTGGTCCCGAAGGAGATTTTATTCCTAAGGAAGTTAATAAGGCTTTGAGTTGTGGTTTTGAAAAGATAAGTCTTGGAAAAGAAAGATTGAGGACAGAGACAGCAGGAGTGTATTCTGCTATGGCAATACATATAATTAATCAATGAAAAGAGTAGTAACATTAGTTTTTGCATTTTTCCTATCAATTTTAGTTTTTGGACAAACAAATACTATTGCATTATTGAAATATAATGGAGGGGGAGATTGGTATGCAAACCCCACTTCATTAAAAAATTTGATAGACTTTTGTAATAGCAACCTTAAAACAAATCTATCTAATAAGTATGCAACTATTGATGTTGCATCTCAAGAAATATTTCTTTATCCTTTTTGTCATATAACAGGACATGGCAATATTGTATTTTCAGATCAAGAGGCTAAAAATTTAAGAAATTACTTAATTGGTGGAGGATTTCTTCACATTGATGATAATTATGGATTGCGTCAATTTATAGTTCCTCAAATGAAAAAAGTATTTCCCGAATTGGATTTTGTTGAACTACCTTTTTCTCATCCTATATATCATCAAAAATTTGACTTTCCCAATGGCTTACCAAAGATACACGAACATGATAATCTTCCTCCCAAAGGTTATGGTCTTTTTTGGGAAGGACGTTTAGTTTGTTTTTTCTCTTTTGAATGCGATCTTGGAGATGGTTGGGAAGATGAAGATGTGCATAATGATAGTTATGAAACAAGATTAAAGGCATTGAAAATGGGAGCAAACATAATTCAATACGTATTTATGCAATAATTTTTTTGTAGTTTTGCATTTCAGGATTATAAATATAGAAAATAAAAATAATATGAAGAGAATTGAAATAGAAAAAGCTGTTGATTTAATCCAAGATGGAATGTCCATTATGGTTGGTGGCTTTATGGGAGTTGGTGCTCCTCATCGTTTAATTGATGCTTTAATTGAGGCAAAGAAAAAAGATTTAACCATAATTTGTAATGATACAGGTTTTGTTGATTATGGTTCGGGTAAGATGATAGCAAATAAGATGGTGAAAAAAGTTATTGCTTCTCACATAGGCACTAATCCAATAACAGGAGATATGATGATATCAGGAGAAATGGAAGTTGAATTAATTCCACAAGGAACATTGATTGAAAGGATACGTTGTGGTGGAGCAGGAATAGGAGGATTCTTAACAAAGACAGGCTTAGGAACAATTGTTCAAGAAGGCAAACAAATAATAAATGTTGATGGAGAAGACTATTTATTAGAAAAACCACTAAGAGCAGATGTAGCTATAATTGGAGCATCAGAGGCAGATAAGTACGGAAACCTTATTTTTAGAGGAACAACAAAAAACTTTAACCCTATAATTGCAACAGCTGCCGACTTAGTAATTGCAGAGGCAACAGAGCAAGTGGAAACAATACCTCCACATCACATACATGTACCATACCTATTTATTGATTACATAATAAAATAATCTTTTCCCAAAACATATAAAGCAATAATTGTTTTTAAATATATAAACTTCTTAAATAAGTAAAATATCATGAATAAGAAATCTTTGATTAGAGTAAGAATGTCCTCCCACGATGCACACTATGGAGGCAATTTAGTTGATGGAGCAAAAATGCTAAACCTTTTTGGAGATGTAGCAACAGAACTTCTAATTATTAATGACGGAGATGAAGGTCTGTTCTGTGCTTATGACAATGTAGAATTTTTAGCTCCTGTTTATGCTGGCGATTATATTGAAGCAACAGGAGAGATAACACATATTGGTAATTCTTCTCGTAAGATGAGCTTTGAGGCAAAAAAAGTTATAGTTCCAAGAGCGGATATTTCTGCTTCTGCTGCTGATGTCCTAATAGAACCAATTGTTGTTTGTAGAGCATCAGGAACCTGTGTTGTTCCTAAGGATAGTCAAAGGAAGAATAAATAAAAAGAATTGAAAAAATGGAAAAATTAATAATAACAGCTGCAATATGTGGAGCAGAAGTTCTAAAAGAACATAATCCAAATGTTCCATACACAATTGAAGAATGCGTTAGAGAAGCTAAGAGTGCATACTTGGCAGGAGCGTCAATAATACATCTTCATGTTCGTTGGGATGATGGAACTCCAACACAGGATAAAGAACGTTTTAGAGTTATAATGGAAGCTATTAAAAAGGAATGTCCAGATGTAATTATTCAACCTTCCACAGGAGGAGCTGTTGGAATGACTGATGATGAACGTTTGCAACCAACAGAACTAAATCCAGAAATGGCAACACTTGATTGCGGAACTTGTAATTTTGGAGGCGATGAAGTCTTTACTAATACAGAAAATACCATAAAATATTTTGGAAAAAGAATGATTGAAAGGGGAATTAAACCAGAATTGGAATGCTTTGACAAGTCAATGATAGATATGGCTCTTAGATTACAAAAGAAAGGATATATTTCTTCTCCAATGCACTTTGACTTTGTTATGGGAGTTAATGGTGGTATTTCAGCACAAATAAGAGATTTCATATTTTTAAGAGAATCTATTCCACAGGATGCAACATATACCGTTGCAGGAGTAGGTAAGAATGAATTTCCTTTGGCAGTTATGGCAATAGTTGATGGAGGACATGTAAGGGTAGGGTTTGAAGATAATGTCTATATTTCAAAAGGAGTACTTGCAAAAAGCAATGGAGAATTGGTAGAAAAGGTTGTTCGTTTAGCAAAAGAACTTGGAAGAGAGATTGCATCTCCAAAAGAGGCAAGAGAAATCTTAGGATTAAAACCATTATAAAATAATCCAAAACCCCTTTCTTATGGAGGTTAATCTATTGGATACTCAAATAGAATACTTAAAAGGTGTTGGAACTAAAAAAGCTGAAGTTCTAAGGAAAGAATTGGGTATAATAAAATATGAAGACCTTCTATACTATTTTCCCTATCGTTATGTGGATAAAAGCCATTTTACAAGTATTTCCGAAATACTTTCAGAGGATGTATTTCTTCAAATAAAAGGAGTAATAACAAATATTGAACTTGTAGGCGTTGGCAATAAAACAAGACTTGTTGTAGGGTTTTCAGATAATACTTCAACGACTGAACTTATATTTTTCAAAGGTATAAAATGGATAAAGGATAGTCTTATAGTAGGCAAAGAATATGTTATCTTTGGAAAACCTACATTATTTAAAAACTCATACAATTTTCCTCATCCCGATATAGAACCCTTAGATAAGTTTATTCAAAATCAACAAAAGCAATTAGAGAAATATTCTCCCCTATATAATACTTCTGAAAAGATGAAAAACTCTTTTCTAAATTCAAAGGCAATATCCAACTTGGTTAGAACACTACTATACCAAGTAAAAGATTATATTCCAGAAACACTTCCTCAATACATAATAGATAGATTTAATCTTATATCACATAGAGAGGCAATAATAAATATTCATTTTCCATCTTCTTTGGAAAATTTAAGAAAAGCAAAAATACGTTTAAAGTTTGAAGAGCTTTTCTATATGCAATTGGAACATCAACTCCTAAAAACATTTAGAACAGAACGCTCAAAGGGATTTATCTTTTCTCATATTGGAGAAATGTTTAATACATTTTATAATAATAATCTTCATTTTCAACTAACCAATGCTCAAAAAAGAGTGGTTAAAGAGATAAGAAACGATATGAGAACCTCTCATCAAATGAATCGTCTATTACAAGGTGATGTTGGAAGTGGAAAAACCTTAGTGGGATTGCTCTCTATGCTAATTGCAATTGATAATGGCTTTCAAGCAGCAATGATGGCACCAACTGAAATATTGGCACAACAACATTTTTCTTCAATAAAACAACACTTAGGTAATATGCCAATAGAGATTGCCCTATTAACAGGTGCTACAAAACAAAAACAAAGAAAAGAGATATTACCTAAATTGATTGATGGGACAATAAAAATAATTATAGGTACTCATTCCCTAATAGAAGATAATGTAGAATTTCATAATTTAGGACTATGTGTCATTGATGAACAACATCGCTTTGGTGTTGAGCAGAGGGCAAAGATGTGGAATAAAAATAAAATACCTCCACATATATTAGTTATGACAGCAACACCTATTCCACGTACTTTGGCTATGAGTGTATATGGAGATTTGGATTGTTCGGTAATTGATGAACTACCTCCAGGAAGAAAAACTATAAAGACATCTCACTACTTTGATGATAGCCGTTTTGCTTTGTTTGACTTTATTAAAAAACAGATAAAAAAAGGAAGACAAGTATATATTGTTTATCCTCTAATTAAGGAGTCGGAAAAGACAGACCTAAAAGATTTAATGGATGGATATGAATCCATTGTTAGAGATTTCCCCATTGGAGAATACCAAATAAGTATTGTTCATGGGAAGATGAAAGCAGAGGATAAGGAATATGAGATGAGACGTTTCAAAGAAGGAATAACAAATATTATGGTCTCAACAACTGTTATTGAAGTAGGAGTTGATGTCCCTAATGCCTCTGTTATGATAATTGAAAATGCAGAAAGGTTTGGTCTATCTCAATTACATCAACTAAGAGGTAGGGTAGGAAGAGGAGCAGAACAATCCTATTGCATACTAATGACAAGTTATCGCCTTTCAAAAGAGGCGAAAGTCAGAATAGAAACGATGTGTAGGACCAATGATGGCTTTCAAATAGCCGAAGCAGACCTTCGTTTAAGAGGACCGGGAGAAATATCAGGAACAAAACAAAGCGGCTTATTGGAATTAAAACTTGCAGATATAGTAAAAGACAGACCAATATTAGAAGAAACTCGTCTTTTAGCCATTGATATAGCAAAGACAGATCCATCATTGCAAAGCAAAGAAAATACAATATTAAAACAATACCTCAAAAAATATAAACCCCAAACAGACTTTTCTAAAATATCATAAAATAATATATAAAAAAATAAATAATATTATTTTATTTGCAATATTTGCATAAAATTGTCGTTTTAGTAACATAAAATTTGGAAATAATAAATTTTATGTTATAATTTTGCACTTTAAACTTTAAATTTTAAATTATGATACTTGAATTAAGAGTAAAGAACTTTCTTTCTTTCAAAGATGAAGTTGTATTTAGTTTTGAAGCTACAAAGGATAAGAATTTAGAGGATTATCATGTTGTAGAGATTACTCCGAAGGTTCGTATTCTACGTTTAGCAATAATATATGGAGCAAATACTTCGGGAAAAAGTAACTTATTAAATGTATTTGAATTCCTACGTTCTTTTTGGCTTAATATCACAAATAATAAGGATGAAAACACAAAAGCAATACCTTTTTTATTGGATTCCATTACGCCAAATAATCCCTCAGAGTTTTCATTAACATTCTATGCAAATAAAACAAAATATATTTATTCTCTTAAAATAAATCAAAATAAAGTATTATTAGAAAAACTATATTTTTATTCTTCCAATAGAAGAACTCTTATTTTTGAAAGAAAATTAGATAATAATGTTTCTAATATTCATTTTAATGAAGCAAAAATAAAGATTAGTCAAGCAGAAAAAGATGAAATAAGGGTAAAATGCTTAAATAATATGTCTGTAATTGCCGCATATAATCAGGTCAATACTTCAATTGAAGAAATAGAAGAGGCTATCAATTGGATGAAAAATCAATATATGCCATTAATTAATAATAAAACAAATTTATCTGATTATACAAAAAACAAATTAAAAGAAGATGCTTCTTTAAAAGAATATATATTGAATTTTCTTTTTAAGGCTGATTTTCATATAGCAGATATAAAAATTGAGAAAGTTAGGAAGGAAATTTCTAAACATTTATTAGATTCTTTAGAACAACAAGGTATAATATCAAAGGAAAAAAGATTAGAAATAGAGAATGAAACTATTGATAAGTTATTTTTTGAACATAGAATTATTAATAATGATGATAAAGAAGAATTTTATTTTTTACCCGAAGGATTAGAATCATTAGGAACTATTAGAACATTTGGTTTAACAGGAGTATTAAAAACATTAATAGATAAAAATGGATTTTTGGCTATTGATGAAATAGAAAATTCTTTGCATCCTAAGTTAATAGAATTTATTATTGAAGATTTTCTAAAACACAAAGGAGAATCGCAACTTCTACTTACTACACATTATGATGGACTTTTAGAAGAATATGATTTATTAAGAAATGATAATATATGGTTTGCAAATAAACAAGAAGATGGTTCAACAGAATTGTACTCCTTATCTGATTTCTCAGGACTAAAACGCATTAGTTCATTACAGAAAGCATATAAATATGGTCAATTTGGAGCAATTCCTAATATATAATTGTTATGGCAAAAGCAAAAAAGCAAAACACAGAATTAACTCCCAAGTCAAATATTTTTCTAATAGGAGAAGGTTTGACTGAAAGATGCTATTTCCAACATATAAAAAGAAAGTATGGTATTAAAAATTTGCAAATAAAGCCACGATTTTTTCAAAATAGCAAAAGCAGTATAGATGGATTGGGTAAGAAAATTAATGATTTATTAAATCATATAGGAAAAAATGATGATGAATATAAGATAATTTGTGTTTTTGATGCCGATGTAGCAAATAAAGACTCAAAAATAAAACAAAAGTTCAATGAATTAAAACAAAAATATAAAAAGAATAAAAATATTATAATTTGTGATAGCCTACCTTCAATTGAATTTTGGTTTTTAATTCATTTTGAAAAAACAAATAAATTTTTTACTACTAAAAGCATAGAAAAAGAATTAAAAAAACATATACCAAACTATGATAAGACAGAAACATTTTTAGAAAATCCTTATTGGGTTAATGATTTATGTTCAAACAATAAATTATATGAAGCAATTAATTATTCAAAAACATTAAAACAAGAAACTACCTCATCCTACACCAATATACACAAAGCATTTTCTTTATTAGAGATAAAAAACAAAGAAAACTAAATAAATAAAAATACATTTTTTATCAATTTTTCTTACCAAATCTAAACATATATTCTACGCCAACGGAAATGCCTAATGAAACAGGATTGAAACTGCTTGGTGTTGTTATTTCTATTAAAGAAGTCATTTTTCTTGTGTTTGATTTATTAATTTCTGCATAATAAGACATTAATAAAATATCTCCATAAATATAACAATTTGCAAAAGGAGTAATATTTATTTTTAAGTTTTTAAATGCTATTAAAGAAAATTCTAAACCAAAACGCATATAAAATTCACTTCCCATACTTCCATTAGTTCTTTCCAATCTCTGCCCAGCAGTGTATCCTTGTTCGGAATAAAATATTTCAGTGCCATCATTTACTATACTAAAAATATATCCCAAAAAACAATTAAGCCATATTCTATTAGATTTATAAATATTAAAACCAATATTTATTGGAATATTTGTATAGTTTATTTCAAAATCGGTTACATAATTTGAATTGCCCAGTAATTCCTTAGATATTTTATAATAATTAGAATAACCATAGGATAATCCTGTACTGAATTTAAATCTCCCAATATTAAAAGCAGGCAAAAATGAAATTTCATAATTACTTTTATCTGCCAAAATATCTAAAAAATCATTGCGATAGCTAATATTCTTACTAAATAAATTCTTAGTATTTGCACTTACTTCAAAAGAAAAGAACTTTTCTTTTTGTGCATTTAATGTTGTAAAACAAGATCCTATTAATATTAAAAGTAAAAAGAATTTTTTCATAATTAAAAGTATTTGGTATAATATTTATTAATTACATTTCTTAAAAAGAATTAATTTTTCTTGCCAAATCTAAACATATATTCCAATCCAACGGAAATACCTAAGGAAAGAGGATGAAAAGCAATTGGAGTTCCAAGTCTTGTAGTTGGAGTGTTTTTTCTTGTAATTAATTTATTCCTTTTTGATATCTCTAATTCAATATCTTTATCAATATAAT
>JAISIA010000059.1 GCA_031262295.1 Bacteroidales bacterium
ACTTTGAGCCTTTAAAGCATAGCCAAATAAAATAAAAATGATTGTAAAAGATAGTGTTATCCAAATACTATTCTTTTTCATGATAATAAATTTAGGTTTATATAAAAAAAGAAAACAGGGACAAAGATATATAATAATAATATATAATGAAAATTATTTTGTGTTTTTTTAATTGCTTTGTATAAATTATATAGTTTTGAAAATAAAATTAATAATTTTGAAAATAAATTTATATAATTATTAAATTCTTGCTTCAAAAAATATTTAACATTTTTCACTTCAAATGTTAAAAGTCCAAACCTCCCAAATTGGGAAGTGCCATTTGCATATATCAAATCTTTTTTGTATCTTTGCCAAACAAAGTTTCTTTAAGGGCAATAAGGCATTAATATCCCCAAATTTCATTTTTCTTTATATTTATAAAACAATCACTTTATTATTAGTGTGTTATCTTTGACTGAATCTTCGTTTTAGTAAAATAAATCTTCGTTTTAGAAAATTATTTCTTCGTTTTAGTAAAATAAAACAGCGTTTTATTTGAATTTTTCTTCGTTTTTTTTCTGAAAAAATAAGGTTTTGAGTTTTTTAATTAAAAATCGGGGAAAACATATTAAAATCTGTTTGGATTATATTGATAATTAATAATTTGAAAAGCTGAAATTCCGTTAGGAAAAACAAAGGTCGGTTGCCGACAAAAATTGAATGAAATGTTAAAAATTGTTAAATTTTGGCGAAAAAATTTACTAAAGTGTTAAAAAAGGGGGTAAAAAAGGGGCGAAGAATGTTAAATATTTTTTGAATTTCTATAATTTACTTATAAATTTTAAAGAAAGAGTAGGTGGGATAATGATAAGTGGATAATTTTAGGTAATTTTGCTCCTTAAAAATTTAATAATTTATAAATAGAATATTTATTATGGCTCTTAAATGTGGAATAGTGGGACTGCCCAATGTTGGAAAATCAACTCTGTTTAATTGTTTGTCAAGTGCAAAGGCTCAATCTGCCAATTTCCCATTTTGCACAATAGAACCTAATTTGGGGGTTATATCTGTTCCAGATGAGAGATTGACTGAGCTTGCTAAAATAGTGCATCCTCAAAAAATTGTTCCCACAACAGTAGAGATTGTTGATATAGCAGGATTAGTTAAAGGTGCTTCAAAGGGAGAGGGACTTGGAAATAAGTTTTTAGGAAATATAAGAGAATGTGATGCAATTTTGCATGTATTACGTTGTTTTGAGGATGATAATATAGTTCATGTTGAAACCAATATTGATCCTATAAGAGACAAAGAAATAATAGATACAGAGCTTCAAATAAGGGATCTTGAAACAATAGATTTGCGATATGCAAAGGTTGAAAAGCAAGCAAAGGCTGGGGGAGATAGGGATGCTAAGATGCTTTTGGAGATTATGAAAAAATATAAGGAGGTCTTAGAGCAAGGACGTAATGCAAGGGAGGTGACATTTGAAACAAAGGATGAGAGAAAACTTGCAAAGGAATTATTTCTTTTGACCACAAAACCTGTATTATATATTTGTAATGTTGATGAGTTATCTGCAAAAGAAGGAAATAAATATTCCGAAAAGATTAAAGAAATTGCTCAAAAGGAGGGTGCAGGAGTACTAATTCTTGCAGCAAAGATAGAATCTGAGATTGCAGAGTTGGAAACTTTGGAAGAAAAAACAATGTTCTTGGATGAACTTGGACTAAACGAAAGTGGAGTAAATCGGTTGATTAAGGAGGCATATAGTTTATTGAACCTAAAAACCTTTCTTACAGCAGGAGAAATGGAAGTTAAGGCTTGGACCTTTCATAGTGGCTGGAAGGCTCCTCAATGTGCTGGGGTAATACATTCAGACTTTGAAAAGGGATTTATTCGTGCAGAGGTGATAAAATATGAGGACTATATAAGACTTAAAAGTGAAGCTGCATGTAAGGAAGCAGGCAAGATGAGCGTAGAAGGCAAGGACTATGTTGTAGAGGATGGCGATATTATGCATTTTAGATTTAATGTATAAATTTTGCCTATTTATTTTATTTTAACCCCATTTTTATTATAAAAAGATGTAATTTTGTTTCCTTATTGATTTTATAATGAATTTAGACAATATATCCACTACTATTAGGGAGCAACTCAATGTTTTTGAACAGCAATTTCAAAGAACTATAACCTTAGAAGGTTTTTTTATAGATGATATTATCAAATATGTGATAAATATTCAAGGCAAACAAATACGCCCAATCCTCACTTTGCTTTCGGCAAAACTTGCAGGAGGCGTTACAGAACAAACAATGCGATGTGCAATAATAACAGAACTATTACATACAGCATCACTTATTCACGATGATGTAATAGATAGGAGTGATAAACGTAGAGGAGAGAAAAGTGTAAATAAGTTATGGGGAAATAATACTGCTGTTCTCTTTGGGGATTATCTATATGGAAAGGCAATAGAAGTATTAAAGGCTAAGGAGGATGTTGAAATTATTCCTTTTTTAGCAAAGATAGGAAGTAGTCTTCCTTTGGGGGAATTGCTACAAAAAGATATTTCTGAAAAATTAGCTTTTGACGAGGAGAGTTATTTTAAAGTTATAGAAAACAAAACTGCATCTATGATGGAGGTTTGTGCAACAATAGGAGCTATAAGTGCAAAGGCAGATGAAAAAACAATAAAGTCTTTGAAAGAATTTGGCAATTGCTTAGGATTAATCTTTCAAATAAGAGATGATATTTTAGATATAATGCCTAAGAAAGACGAGGGCAAACCCTTTGCTAATGACATTAAGGAAAAGAAAATTACTCTTCCATTAATATATCTTCTAAATGATATAGAGGATGAAAAAGAAAGAGAAGAGATTCTAAACTTTATTGGTAGCGACAATAAGAAAGAGGAGGATATATTATCTCTTATTGATAGGATAATACAAAGTGGTTATGTAGAAAAAGCAAATATCCTATTAAAAGAGTTGGCAATAAAGGCAAAGAATAAACTTGTAAATTTTGATAATAACGATAAGTCAAAGCAGGCTTTGATTAGCTTGGTTGATGTTTTGGTATATAATAATTAAATATAGATAATATGAAACGTAGTTTTTTGTTTTTCGCACTTTTTGTTTTTTGTTTTTCTTTTCTTTATTCACAAGATGAGAAACAAAATGCTAAATTACCAAGTGTAGTTGTTAAAACTTTGGATCAAAAACAAATTAATTCCAATGAGTTTTCAAATGATGGCAAACCTTTTGTTGTTTGCTTTTGGGCAACTTGGTGTAAGCCATGTTTGGCTGAATTATCTGCAATGGCAGAACTTTATTCTTCTTTGCAGGAAGAAACAGGCATAAAAATATATGCAGTTTCTATTGATGATGCAAGAACTGTTTCAAAGGTAAAGCCATTAATAAATAGTAGGGATTGGGAATTTGAGGTTATATTAGATGAAAATTCCGAACTAAGACGTGCTATGGGTGTAAATAATCCTCCTCATACTTTCATAATAGGTTCTAATGGAGAAATACTTTGGCAACATGTTGGCTACGCTGTGGGAGATGAAGAAGCGATGATAGAAGAGTATAAAAAAATTGCAAAAGAAAAATAAAAAGAATCTTATGAAGAAAGTTGTATTTGCTTTTTTGTTTTTATTTTCTTCTTTTCCGATTTTTTCACAAGGAATACTTGGAGGAAGAGTTACAGGTAATTTTCAAATGGATTTTCAAGCCTCAAGACAGGATTCTGTTATTGGAGCTGAGAAAATAAATGAGAAAGTTCTTATGAATGCTTTCACAAACATACTTTATACAAATGGAGACTTCACTATGGGTATGCGTTTTGAGGCATATTTAAATCCAATATTAGGTTTTGATAAACAATATAAGGGAGCAGGATTAGCATATCGCTTTGCCTCTTATAAGAAAGACTTCTTAGAGATAACAGCGGGTAATTATTACGAACAATTTGGCAATGGTTTAATCTTTAGAAGCTATGAAGAGAGAAACCTTGGCTTAGATAATGCAATGGATGGTTTGCGTATTGTTGCACGTCCCTTTGAAGGCGTTGCAATAAAAGGAATAATTGGAAAACAAAGATACTATTGGGAAGATATATGGGCAAGTGATGACTTTGGTTTAGTAAGAGGATTAGATGCTGAGATTTCATTAAACTCTTTAATAAAGAAAATGAATAATTCTCCACTTCAACTTATATTAGGAGGAAGTTTTGTAAGTGTATATAATAAGCAAGATGATAGATTTGTCATTGATCCAATAAGTGGAGACAGCTATAAGATGAATATGCCCGAAAATATAGGTAGTGCAGCTGCAAGAGTTGCTATATCGTATAAGGCTTTTAACTTAAATGCTGAATATGCTAAAAAGGGAGAGGACCCAAATGCAGTTAATGGATACATATTCCGCAAGGGAGAGGCAGCATACATAACAGCAGGATACTCAGTAAAGGGTTTCGGTGTTAATGTTGCTGCAAAGAGGATAGATAATATGAGTTTTAAATCCCGCAGAAGTGAAACGGGAAATATGCTTAATGTAAATTATCTTCCAGCTCTTACTGCCCAACACACATATTCTCTTTTTGCAATGTACCCTTATGCAACGCAGGTTAATGGAGAAATGGGTATTCAAGCAGATATTATGTATAAGATAAAGAAGAAAACATTTCTTGGAGGAAAATATGGAATGGATTTAAAGTTGAATTATTCTCGTGCTACCTCATTAGATAAGAATATGGTCAATAAAAATCCTGCTGGTAATTATGAAGGAACCTTAGGATACGAATCTTCTTTCTTTAAAATGGGTGATGAACTCTACTTTGAGGAAATAAACTTTGAGGTAAATAAGAAATTATCCAACAACTACAAACTCCTACTTATGTATTCCTATCAAACATTTAACCCAATTGCAATAGGACATTATGGAGAGGAATTTGTATATGCTAATGTTTTTGCAGCAGATTTAACACAAAAAATTGGGAAAAGAAACTCTCTTCGTTACGAATTGCAACTCCTTTTCACCGAACAAAACTATGGAAGCTGGGCTTTGGGCAATTGGTTGCAAGCAACAATGGAATTTAACCTTAAAGGGAACTTCTTTGCCTCTGCAACAGACCAATGGAACTACGGAAACAAAGTTGGAGAAAAGGTTCATTACTACAATTTTTCTATTGGATACACCATCGGAACTACTCGAATCCAACTAAGTTATGGAAAACAAAGAGAAGGTATAATATGTATTGGAGGAGTTTGCAGAATGGTTCCTGCATCTAATGGTTTGTTTGCAACAATAACAAGTAGTTTCTAATTTCATCTATAATATAAGTAAAGGAAATTTTTAAATGAAAATAAATATGAAAGAAAATATAAAAAGCATACTTTGTTCAATAGTTCTTATTTCTCTAATGGTTTTTCTTAGTTGCGACAATATTGAAGAGGATAATTTTTTGGTTTATCCAAAAGGACAAACCTCTCAAAGCACTCCTATAACCAAGAATACCTCAAAGCAAAGGATTCTTTTGGAAGATTACACAGGATGGAAATGTACAAATTGTCCAAGAGCAGCTCAAAAAGCCGCAGAGCTTATTACAAAATATGGAGAGGAATTAGTTGTTATGGCTGTTCATTCTACCAGCTGGGCAACACCAAGTGCAGCAAACAATAATTTGGATTTTAGAACAGAATATGGAGAAAAGTGGGCTGATAAATTTAGTTGTACAGCTTTGCCAACAGGATTAATATCTCGCATAAACTCCTCAGGGACTTTTACCAATTCTGATGCAACGTGGGATAATAAAATTCAGGAAGCTCTTTCTTTGAAGGAGCATATTATGGATATAAATCTGGGAGTTGAACTAAAAGAAGATAATAAGGTTTTAGTTAGTACAGAAAATGTTTTCCTAAAACCTGTTTCTTACCCTACACTAATAAGTATTATGATTGTGGAAAGCGGAATTAAGGGAGTTCAATTAAATGGTGATGCAACCTTTGGTGCAGTTCCAAAGATAGAAGACTATACTTTCAATCATGTTCTTAGAAAAAATGCACTTATAGATTATTCTCTTTCTTCCAATGGTGTTGAAAGTGGAACAACAATATCAAAGAACTATATATTGGATATTGATAATGACATAAAAGATATAGAAAATTGCGAGGTTATTGTCTTTGTTTCAAATTCTCAAACAAGCGAAATTGTTCAAGTAAATCACATAGAAATTCAATAAAAAACTAATAATTTATTTCTCAAACCACTTTTTTATTAAAAAAAATTATACCTTTGCACTCGCAAAAAGAGAATATAATAGCCTCCTTTTGCAATTAACCAACAATGAAACAATGTCTTCTTAGCTCAGTTGGTAGAGCAATTGACTCTTAATCAATGGGTCTGGGGTTCGAGTCCCCAAGAGGACACAGGTTATACATTAAAAGATTAGGGTTATCTTATTAATTTAGGATAGCCCTTTTTGATTATAGGTACTCGCCTTATTAAAATAAATGACATTTTCCTTATTTTCTTTTTTGGCAAATTAATAAAAAAATAACTGCTACATTCCTGCCAGAGGGATATAATTGGAAAAACTATCCTCAGATGAATGTTGAATTTTGGCATAAACATCAAAACACTTCCTTAAATAAGGCAAAGGATATGCTAAAAGCAAGTCATAAAGATGTTATGAAAATGATAGAAAGCCTAAATGATGAAAAACTTTTTGCAAAAAAACATTTCTCTTGGACTGGAACAACAAATATAGGTGCATATTGCATAAGTGCAACTTCAAGTCACTATGATTGGGCAATGAAAAAAATAAAATTACATTTACGCACCTTAGATTAATCAAAAAATTTTAACAAAATTTCACCGCAAAATCCCCAAATTTTAACATTTGTTTCATCAAAAAAACACATAATTTGACGAATTTTTAACATTTATTCAATTTTTCAGTTTTCTCAACTCCAAAATTTGTTAAAATTTTGGCAAATTTTTAATTCACTAATCCTCAATATAATTCAAGCAAATTTTAATTCGTTTTTTCAAAATTTTAATTAAAAAACAAAAATCCTTATTTTCCCAGAAAAAAACGAAGAAATATTTAAATAAAACAGCGTTTTATTTTGCTAAAACGAAGAAATAATTTTCTAAAACGAAGATTTATTTAAAGATAATAAGCTAATAATTAATCTATTATATTGTTATCAAAAATAAAAATAAGTATTGGGAGAATTAAGACTTTATTGCCCTTAAAAGAAACTTTGTTTTCGGCAAAGATACAAAAAAGATTTGATATATGCAAATGGCGTTTTCCAAATTGGGATGTTCAGAACTTTAACATTTGAAGGAAAAAATGTTAAAAATTTTTTGAAAATACATTTTTCCTGTACCCGACTTCCTTTTGCCAAGTGGCATTTATTTACCTATCGGATTGATAATTTATAAAAAGACTACCCGACTTCCGACCGCCAAGCGGCATTTATTTTACCTGTCGGATTAAGAATATGTAATTAAAAAACCCGACTTCCGTAGGAAAAATAAAAGTCGGTTGCCGACAAAAATTTATATTATTATTTATAAGATGAATTTTATAAGTATTTTTGCATAAAATTAGGATTTACCTTATTGATTTTTTATTGTTTTTATGAAGAAAGTATTGGTTATATACACAGGGGGAACAATTGGAATGGTAAAAGATAAGCATTCGGGTGCTCTTCTACCTTTTGATATGTCTAAAATACATGAAACACTCCCTGTTTTAAAAGAATTTAATTGCATTTTAGATTCCTTTCGCTTAGATCCCATCATTGATTCGGCTAATATGAATCCACAATACTGGTTAAAATTAGTCAATGTTATTGAAAAAAACTATAACTTATATGATAGCTTTATTGTTCTTCACGGAACAGATACCATGTCTTATACGGCATCAATGCTAAGTTTTATGTTGGAGAATTTGCAAAAAACAATTATTCTAACAGGTTCTCAACTTCCACTTGGGATGATAAGAACAGATGGAAGGGATAATATTATAGGAGCAGTTGAAATAGCATGTACAGACTTGGTGAAAATACCTGAGGTTTGCATATTCTTTGAAGACAAATTATATAGAGGTAATCGTACAACAAAGATAAATGCTGAATATTTTGAAGCATTCTATTCAGGAAACTATCCTTCACTTGCAAAGGTTGGAATTAATATTACATATAAAAAACACTTATTTTTGCCATTTCCAGAAAAAGATTTTAAGGCATATAATAAATTAGATGATAATGTAGCCTTAATAAAACTATATCCCGGATTAAACAAAGAGTATTTAAAATCCATATTAAAAATAAAAGGATTAAGAGGTGTTGTCTTGGAAACCTTTGGTGCGGGTAATGCACCAACAGAAAAGTGGTTTATTGATTTATTAAAGAAGGCTATAAAAAATGATATATACATTTATAACGTTACTCAGTGTAAGTCGGGTTCTGTTGTAATGGGACATTATGAAACCTCAGCACACTTAATGGAGATAGGAGTTATATCTGGTAAAGATATAACAACAGAATCTGCAATTGCAAAGATGATGTTTTGTCTTGGCAATTTTCAAAATAGAGAAGATATTACAAAAATGCTTTCTTCTTCTTTAAGAGGAGAAATATCGGAGTAAAAGAAATTTTTAATTAAATAAAGCAAAATATTAAAATAATAAAGCTAATGGACTATAAAGGAATGTTTAATAAGTTTGAAAAATTAAATATATTAATCATAGGTGATGTTATGATTGATTCCTATATGTGGGGTAAGGTTGAAAGAATTTCTCCTGAGGCTCCCGTTCCAATAGCTACAATTACCAATGTTGAAGATAGGCTTGGGGGGGCTGCAAATGTTGCATTAAACATTATGGCATTAGGAGCAAACCCAATATTGTGCTCTGTTATTGGAGAGGATTCTAAGAGTGATATATTTGTTTCTTTGATGGAGAAAATAAATATAACAACTAAGGGGATTTGTTTTTCAAAAAATAGACAAACAACCATTAAGACGAGAATAATAGGTAATAAAATGCAAATGCTAAGGGTGGATCAGGAAATAAATATCCCCCTTGCAGAGGATGATGAAGAAAATTTTATAGAAAATATACTTAATATAATGGGCAAAGAAAAGATTGATGCCATTATATTTCAAGATTACGATAAGGGAGTTATTACTCAAAATGTGATAAACTCAATTGTTGGAAAAGCAAATGAAAAAAAGATTCCAATCTGTGTTGATCCTAAGAAAAGAAATTTCCTATCTTATAAAAATATAACCCTATTTAAGCCAAACTTAAAAGAATTAAAAGAAGGATTAAAGATAGATTTCTCAGCAGTATCTATGGATAATCTAATGGATGCTTCAAACCTATTACAGCAAAAAATAAAGTCAGAGATAATATTTATTACTCTTAGTGAAAGCGGAGTTTTTATTGCAGATTATAGATTGAAGAAAGATAATATGAAAATCCTTCCTGCACACAAAAGACAGATAGCTGACGTTTCAGGAGCAGGCGATACAGTAATTAGTGTTGCAGCTTTGTCTTTGGCAATTGATTTACCATACGATATTATTGCTCAAATTTCAAATATAGCAGGAGGATTGGTTTGTGAAAAGGTTGGTGTTGTGCCAATAGATAAAAGAGATTTAATAGAAGAAATATATAATAAATTGTAAAAAGACTATGTATAATTTTCAATACTACAACCCAACAAAGATATTCTTTGGAAAGGATCAGATAAAAGAATTGGATAATATTTTACCAAAAGGTAAAAGGATAATGATTGTTTATGGTGGAGGAAGCATAAAAACAAATGGAGTGCTTTCTCAGGTAGAAGAGGCACTAAAAGGAAATGAGGTTTTCTTCTTTTCAGGAATTGAACCTAATCCTCATTATGAAACCTGCATAAAATGTGTTGAGGAGTTAAAGAATAATGGAATTGATTTTGTCCTTGCAGTTGGTGGAGGCTCGGTTATAGATGCAACAAAATTTATTGTTGCAGCCTTTTATTATGAAAATAAAAACTACTGGGAGATATTAGAAACTAACGGAAAATATATAAAAAAAGCTATGCCTTTTGGCACAGTTTTAACTCTTCCTGCAACAGGTTCGGAAATGAATAGCGGCTCTGTAATAACCAAGAAAGAGACTTTGGAAAAAAGAGCTTTTCATTCTCAACTATGTTTTCCTCAATTTTCAATCTTAGACCCACAAGTTACCTTTTCTCTTCCTGATAAACAAATAACAAATGGAATAGTTGATACCTTTGTTCATGTAATTGAACAATATCTTACCTATAATGTAGATAACCAAATAGGGGATCGTTTCTCTGAAAGCATACTTTCAACACTTATTTATTGTGGTGAAAGAGTTTTCTTAGACAAAACAAACTACGATATTCGTGCAAACCTAATGTGGGCTGCTACATTAGGTTTAAATGGTTTGATTGCTTGCGGCTCACCTGAGGATTGGGCAACACACATGATAGGACATGAACTAACAGCTTTCTACAATTTAGATCACGGAGTAACTCTTTCAATAGTCCTAATTGGAGTTATGAATATTATGAAAGAGGAAAAGAAGGACAAAATATTACAAATGGGCGAAAGAGTTTTTAATATTTATGAGGGAACAATACAAGAGAGAATAGAAAAAACTATTTACGCAACAGAAAGTTTCTTTAAACAAATAAATAGTCCAACACGCCTTTGTGAAGTTGGCTTAGATGAGAAGGCAATAGAGCCTATTGTTAAAAGAATGCTTGATAGAAATTGGTCTTTGGGGGAAAATGGTACAATTAATTATGAAAAAGTACGTTTAATCCTTGAAGATAGATTATAAAAACCTTTTTTTGAAAACACATTTATTAATAACAAATAGAAGAAAAGAAACAATACTACTATTATTAATGGTAGTATTGTTTCCTTTCTTATCTTTTTCTCAGCAAAAGCCTTTAAATCTTCCTCGCTATGATGAAAGGAGGATACATTTTGGCTTTAATTTGGGATACAATCAATTTTTTGCTCTCCTAAAAGTAAAGGACCCTTTGCCACAACCCGACAAAGTAATTGGTATGAACATAGAGGCTCAACCCGGTTTTCAAGTTGGAGTTATAGGAGATTTGAAGTTGTTTGAGTATTTACGCCTAAGATTATCTCCAACAATTAGCTTTGGAGATAGGAAATTTAATTTTAATACCATAAATTCCAAAGGAGAACATAAGATTGAAAAAACAAATATTGAGGCAATTTATTTGGAAACTCCATTGGAATTAAAGATTCAAGCAAAACGTTGGAGGAATTTTCGCCCATATATAATTGCTGGAGGAAAGTATTGTTATGATTTAGCATCTTTGAAAAAGAAGAAAATATCAGAAGAAGATATGGTTTTAAGAGTAGAAAACAATGATTGGATGTATACTCTTGGTGCAGGATTTGATTTTTATCTTCAATATTTTAAATTAGGTATAGAATTGAAATCATCATTTAGTCTAACAAATATGCACATTGCAGAGAGACATAAACCATTTTCCAACATAATAGATACCTATAAGACGAGAATATTCTATCTTAGTTTCACATTTGAATAAGCAAACAAAGAGAATGAGAAAGTTTTTTGAACTTAATCTGCTTCCTGAGGAGATTATAAATGAAGATACCCTAAGAATAATTGTTTCAAAAAGAGTGGGTATAAAACTAAATACAATAAAACAAGCAACAATAATAAAGAAAAGCATAGATGCAAGAAAGGATCCAATAACTTATAGGGTTAAATTGGCTTTGGATATTATTGAAAATGGTAATTCGGATGATTTACCTGAAAGAAAACAAGAGATACATTATAATGATGTCTCAAATGGAGAAAGAGTTATTGTAATTGGTGCAGGTCCTTGTGGATTATTTGCTTCTTTAAAACTAATTGCTTTGGGATTTAAGCCAATAATATTGGAAAGAGGTAAGAAAATTGAAGAAAGAAAAAAGGATATTGCTTCAATTTTCAAAGATAAAACAATTGATGAAGAAAGTAATTTCTCCTTTGGAGAAGGTGGAGCTGGGACATTTTCCGATGGAAAACTATATACACGCTCCAATAAAAGGGGAAGTATTGAAGAAGTTTTGGATATTTTTATCAATCATGGAGCAGATAAAGAAATAAAAGTAGATGCCCATCCTCATATAGGAACAGATAAACTCTCAACAATAATAAAGAATATAAGGAAAACCATAATTTCTTCTAATGGAGAGTATCATTTCAATACTAAGGTTGTTGATTTAATTGTAAGAAATAATAGAATTAAAGGCGTAATTACACAAAATGGAGATAGGATAGAGGCAAACTATGTTGTACTTGCAACAGGTCATAGTGCAAGAGATATATTCTATTTATTTAATTCTAAAAAATGGTTAATAGAAAAAAAGCCCTTTGCTATGGGAGTTAGAGTGGAGCATCCACAAGAGATAATAAATAAAATACAATACCATTCAAAAAACTATTCTCCTTTACTTCCTGCGGCATCTTATAATTTAACATATACATATAAAAATAGAGGAGTTTTCTCTTTTTGTATGTGTCCGGGAGGAATGATAATCCCAGCTTCAACACAAAAAGGTTTGTCCCTTGTTAATGGAATGTCCAACTCCTTACGTAATTCTCCATTTGCAAATAGTGGAATAGTGGTTAGTATTTTAGAGGAAGACGCTTTGGAATATTCAGATTATGGAGAATTAGCCTTAATGAAATTGCAAGAAGATTTAGAAAAAAAGATATACAATATAACTTCCAACGAAACAAGTGCTCCTATTCAAAGATTAAGTGATTTTTTAAAGAATAAGAAAAGCTCATCCTTTGCAGAGACTTCCTATTTATGCGATTTGGTTTCTGTAAATTTCAATAATATACTTCCTAAAAACATAACCAATAACCTTATTGGAGCTTTTAGAAACTTTGATCAAAAGATGAAAGGCTTCATATCCCCAGAGGCAAATATTATAGGATTGGAATCAAGAACTTCTTCCCCTGTTCGCATTCTAAGAGATAATGAATCATTAGAACATAAACAAATCTCAGGACTATATCCTTGCGGAGAAGGATCGGGGTATGCAGGAGGAATTACCTCATCTTGCATAGATGGAATTAGGGTTGCTCAAAAGATTTCTGAGACTTGTAATAAGATTTTTTAGATAAAAAAAGGTGAAAATCACAAAAAACATTAAAAAAAGTGGATTTATAAGTATATTTTTTTGTATTTCTACTAATTAAATTTTATTTCATTAAAAACATAAGCAAATACCTTTCTATATAACAATAATATTGTTGTAAAAAAGTATAGAATTTGTCCTTAAAAAGAATATTTTTTAACATTTTTTTAATAAAATGCTTGTTTGTAATTAAAAAGTTTGTACTTTTGCACTTTGAATTTATGGCGGAACTCGAAAAGCCGATAGAGTAGAGAAAATGAATTAAAAAAATAAATAAATGAAAAAATTATTTTTAGTAGCGATTTTATCGTTGTCTTTAGCAATTGGAGTTAATGCACAAGGTTATAATTGGGGTGTAGGTCTTCGTCTTGGTGCTGATTATGGTTTAACAGTAAAAAAACAACTTGGATCTGGTGCCCTTGATTTTATGGGAAATTTCCACAATCACGGCTTTCAAGTATCTGGATTGTATGAATGGCAAAACAATGTTATCAATAAAGATTTCACATTGTATTATGGTGTTGGTCCTTCATTAGGATTTTGGGATAATGATAAAGGAGATGGAGCATTTGGTTTAGGTATAGACGGAATAATTGGTCTTGAATATAAAATACCTAATGTTCCTATTGCTCTATCATTAGATTGGAAACCTTCCTTTGAACTAATGCCTCAAACAGGATTTTATTGGAAAGGATTTGCTCTTTCAGTAAAATACGTGTTCTAAAAAAAGAATTGACAAACAAACTAAAAATTAAGTCGACCTCTTGGTCGGCTTTTTTTATTTTATTTCTTCCATAAACTCTTTGTTAATCTCAAATGGTTCATATTTTTTCTTCTTCTTACACTCATTATATACTGACTTATTATCACAAAAACAATTTATTCTCTCTCCCGTTGTTGGATCCACAGAGGAACATTGCCGTTTAAACTCTCCATTTTTCTTAAAAAACATTTTTATTGCTATAAAACAAAAACAAATTATAAGCAAAACAGCCGTAATAATAAATAATAAAATCCATTTTTCCATTACCTATCCTCCCATTTTTCAATCTTTAACTCCTCTCCATTAATAATACTGATATAGCTTTGGTACCTTTCCAACGGAATTTCCCCTTCTTCAACAGCTTTCTTTATTGCACAATTTGGCTCATGTGTATGAGTGCAATTGTAATATTGACAATATTCAAGTCTTTTTTTCATCTCTGGAAAATATAAAGCAACTTCTTCTTTTTTGAAATCAAACATTCCGAACTCCTTTATACCAGGAGTGTCAATAATATTTCCTCCAAAGGACAAAGAAAACATTTGAGCAAAGGTCGTTGTATGCTTACCTTTAAGGTGAGAAGTTGAAATTTCCCCTTCCTTTAATTGAAAAGAATTATCCAAAACATTAATTAAGGCAGACTTCCCAACTCCACTATGACCCGCCAAAAGAGAAGTTTTCCCCTTTAATCTTAAACGTAACTCTTCAATATTATCTCCTCTTTTTGCAGAAACACAAAGACACTCATAGCCTATGCTTTTATAAATATCACATAAATGCAATAAGTCCTCTTGCATATTCTCATCATAAATATCAACCTTATTAAATATAATCTTTGTTGGTATATTATATGCAAAAGTAGAAACTAAAAACCTATCAATAAAGCCTGTTGAGGTTCGTGGAGAGGCAATAGTTGCTATTAAGAAAGCCTCATCAACATTTGCTGCAATTATGTGAGAACGCTTAGAAAGTTTGGTTGAACGGCGAACAAGAGTATTTTCTCTATCAGATATTTTAACAATCAATCCTTCTGATGTAGTGGAAGGAGGAATAAATTCAACCCTATCCCCAACAGCAATGGGATTAGTAGATTTTATATCCCTAATCCTAAAATTGCCTTTTATCCTACATTCAAAAACATCTCCTGTCTTTGTACGTACAGAATAATGACTACCTGTTGTTCTTATCACTATACCATTTTCCATAACAAATGCAAAACTAAGATAATATTTTAATATATCATATTTTAAAAAAAGAAAACGATAAATTGCATAAATTAAATGAAGAATTAAAAGGAAGATTTTCAATAAAAAGGAATATAAAAAACTAAATTATAACAACAATAAAAACTATCTTTTTAAAGAAATGTTAAAAAAAAGTTCTACTTTATACTAAAAAATATTTACTTTTGCAACGTAAATAGTTTTGTTTTTATACTAAATGAAGAAGGATTTCACATTTTTAATGCTCGTTTTTTCTGTTTTTTCCTCAGTAAGTGCAGTTGGTCAAAATGGTATCTCTCCACAAAATGATGAAAAAAGCATAGATATAGATATGATATTTGTTCAGGGTGGCACTTTTATGATGGGATGCACCCAAGAACAGATTGAATATTGCGATACTGATGAATTACCCTCAATATTAGTTGAGGTAGAGGACTTTTATATTGGAAAATATGAGGTGACTCAAAAGTTGTGGGAAGAAATTATGGGCACAAGGGTTGAGCAATTAAGAGATAGGATAGATACAAATTACTTATTATATGGGCAAGGAGAGAACTATCCAGTATATTATGTTGGTTGGCAAGACGCACAATTGTTTATAGAAAGGTTAAATAAAAAGACGGGAAAAAAATATAGGCTACCCACTGAAAAAGAATGGGAGTTTGCTGCAAGAGGTGGGAATTTAAGCAAAGGGACCATTTACGCTGGAAGCAATAATCTAAATGAGGTTGGTTGGTATAAGGATAATTCAGAATATACTACATATCCCATTGGAGGGAAAAAGCCAAATGAGTTGGGAATATACGATATGAGCGGAAATGTTTGGGAATGGGTCAGCGATTCTTTTTATCATTATGATGCAAATAATACAATAAATATACAGGAGTCTAAGGAAAATTACCGAATTTTTAGAGGTGGAAGCTGGTTTGGTGCAGAGGACAATGCCAGAGTTAGCAATAGACTATATCGTTTGGAAGAAAACAGATCGGGAAATCTTGGATTCCGTTTGGTAATGAGCGCAAAATAAAAATAAAGAAAATTGAAAAACTACCTTAGTTTAATACTTATAGTCATTGTTTTTGCATCCTGCTCAACCCAAAAGCAAGTATCTCAAAAAAAGGATGAAATAAAAAATATTCCTACCATAGAAAACAAAGTATCCCTACAAGCAAAACTTCAAATAGACTATGAAAATTTCTCTTACGATGGTACAATAAGGATAAGGGAAGATAGTTTGGTGTGGATTAGTCTGGGAAAATTTGGCTTTGAAGGAGTAAGAATACTAATTAAACCCGATAGTTTATTCTTAGTAAATAAACTCTCCTCAACATATATTGCAGAAAGCATTGAAAAATTAACAATTTTAGACCCCCAAATTAATTCTCTTATAAGCTCTATAATAGAGAAAAGTCAAAAAAAATCAGCATTTTTCATTTTTCAAGACATATTTTTGGGTAAATTAGATAACAATATAATAGATGAAAATTCTTTTCCTAATATAGTTTATTCCCCTTTTATAAAATATGAAGATAATTTTCTTCCCCAAGAAATAACCATATCTTTATCCCAAAACAATAAAATAACAATAAATATAAAGAATTATAAAACCCTAATTAACTTTTTAGCCCCATTTTCCATTCCTTCAAAATTCAAAAAAGCAAATCTTAACTAATAATTTACCATTATTACCAACAAACAATGCAAAAATTTGTTAAAATTTTGTAAAATTATTGATTTTAATTACCAATATGATTTAAGCAAATTTTAAGATATTTTTAACAATTTTTTATTAAAAAAACCTTATCCTTATTCCCCAAAAACAAAATTTTGTTCTATTTTCCTAAAACGAAGATTTATTTTACTAAAACGAAGAAATAATTTACTAAAACGAAGATTCCGTAAATTAAAACAGCGTTTTATTTTACTAAAACGAAGAAATAATTTTCTAAATCTTCGTTTAATTTTATTGAATTATTAATGTATAAATATATAAATATAAATCCAGACTTCCGTAAGGACAACTAAAAGCCGCTTGGCGGTTATATTGACATTAAGACAAAAAGAGTGAGAATAACAGATATTACAAATAGGATAACATAACGATAAAGTATGTTTATCTTATTTTTCTTTTCTATTTTTGGAAGTATTTTTGGGAATATTATAGATAGGAAAATAGCCAATATGGCAACTAAGAAAAGTCCTAAAAGCAGTGTTGCAACGATTAAAAAGATTTGAGCTATTTCCATTATTTGAGAATTAATATTTTTTTTATTAAAAATCCTATATTCTAACGTATTTATGGTGCAAAGTTAATATTTTTTGGCAAATGGGAATAGTAATTTGAAAAAAAATTTTTTACTTATGCAGCGATAAATATTTTTGTTTAACTTTGTGCTTGTTTTAAATATAAAAATTAATCAAAAAAATTATTCGTTCATGATAAAGATTACATCTCATCCAATTTTGGATATTCCACAGGATGACGAAATTACATTCAATTACAATGGAGTAAAGGTTAAGGGACAAAGAGGATTTACTATTGCTGCGGCTTTACATCAGGCAGGCTATCCCATACATTCACACTCTTTAAAAGGAAGATCGCGTTCTTTGGAATGTGGAATTGGCAAGTGCGGAGCTTGTGAAATGTTGGTTGATGGCTTTATTAAAAGAATTTGTATAACCAAAGTAGATAATGTTTCCTCTGTTGAGGAGATTCCTCATAACTTCTTAGTTGAAAAAAATATTCCTTTGCAAAAGGAGCATAAGGTTTATAAGACACAGGTCCTAATAATTGGAGCAGGACCATCGGGACTTGCAGTAAGGGAAGAATTAAATAAACTTAAAATAGATAATTTAGTTATTGACTCTAATGATAAGATAGGCGGACAATTTACAATGCAAACCCACCAGTTCTTTTTCTTTGAAAAGCAAAGGCACTTTGGTGGTATGCGTGGTTTTGATATAGCTAAGACTTTGGCAGGAAATAATGAAGAAGGCATACTTTTAAATAGTTCTGTTTGGGATATATTGGAAGATAATAGGGTTGGAGTTAAAAATACTTATAGTGGAGAATTGTTTTATATAGATTGCGAGCACTTGGTTGTTGCCACAGGGGCAGTACCTTTTATGCCTGTTTTCAAAAATGACGATTTGCCGGGAGTTTATACTGCTGCGGTAATTCAAAAGATGATGAACTCGGAATTAACCCTTTTAGGAAAGAATATTCTTACTGTTGGAGCTGGAAATATTGGCTATCTAACCTCCTATCAAGCTATGCAGGCGGGAGCAAACGTTGTTGCAATATTAGAAGCTATGCCTACAGAGGGAGGATTCCCTGTTCAAGCAAATAGGGTTAGGCGTTTGGGAATACCAATTATGACTTCAACAACTCTTTTGGAGGCAATACCAAATGAAAAGGGCGATGGAATTAAGGGAGCTATTATTGCAGATTGTGAAAACTTCCAACCTATCTCTGGAACAGAAAGAGTAATTGAAGGAATAGATGTAATAAATGTTTGTACAGGGCTTATACCAGATGATCAACTTCTAACAAAGGGCAATCTTTTGTTTGGAAAACGCTGTCATGGCGTTGGAGATGCAGTAAGAATAGGAGAGGGGACCTCAGCTGTTTTAAGGGGAAAGCAATGTGCTTATGAGATTGCAAAAATGCTAAATGTCAGAACCGACTATGATGAATATCTAAGCGTAAGTAAGGATTATATAGAATCTCAACAGCATCCTGTGAAAGTATTAGATAAAGCCTTTTTGCCAAATGAGCAAAGGCAGCAAACAAGAGCTTTTGTTCGCTTAGAATGTCTTTATGGTTTTGCTTGTAATCCTTGTCAATTTGCTTGTAAGTATGGAGCTATAACAAAACAAGCAACCAATACTACACCTCAAATAGATTATGATAAGTGTATAGGATGTATGGAATGTGTAAGTCAGTGTCCGGGACTTGCAATATTTGGATATAATACAAAGAAACAATTGGTATATTTGCCTTTTGAGTATGAGGCAGAGGAGAAAAGCAAGGTATTTTTGGTTGATAATAATGGAGTAGCTTTGGGAGAAGGAGTAATTGAAAGAATAAAGAAAAATACAAATAAAACATCTGTTGCAACAATAAGTGTAGGTCAAGGGTTTGATAAGGAGAAATTCTTAGAAATAAAAGGCTTTGTCCCTATTGATAAATTCCATAAGAAAGTAGAGTTTCTTCCTCCTTATAAAGTAGAAGAACAAACCTTTGTTTGCCATTGTGAAGATGTAACATTGGATAAATTATTGTCTCAAATAGGAGATAGGAAGGTAATTTCTGTTGATGAATTAAAACATACTACACGTATGGGTATGGGAGATTGTAGGGGCAAACGTTGTATTCCAAGAGCAAAACAAATGCTTAGAGCCTTTGGAATAACAGTTACAGATGAGGCAACGCCGAGAGCACCACTTTCCTTACAGCTTTCCTTAGGTGAGATGAGAAAGGATGAAAGCAAAAACATATACATTACTCCTAATATAATAAAGAAGGATGTTAAGGCTTTGATTCTTGGAGGCGGTATTGCAGGAAGTGCATTGTATCGTTATTTTGCAGAAAACTCTTTCAATCCTGTACTCATCAATTACGAAAGAGGGGCATCGTGGCGTAATATTGCAGGGGGACGTCCTGCCTTTTCAAATCCAGAACTTGCAGATATTGCAAAGCATAATCACGAAATGTTTATTGAATTACAAAATTTAAAGAACATAGATTACTATCCTACACGCTACGTTAATTTAGCTCATGATGAAAAATCCTATAAAGGCTTAGAGCAAGCTATGCAATGGTCCGATGCATATATGGTTTCGCCTAAGGATTTCCAAAAAGAAATTTCTCCATACTTCAATAAGGATAACAAAGACTATATTGCAGCACAAATAACTCGTCAATGTTGGCAGGCAACTCCGGGTAAGACCATAGATTTATTAAGAAATATAGGAACAAATAAAGGAGGTGAAGTTATTGAAGGAGTACAAGTCGTTGAACTTTCAAAAGAGGGTGAAACTTATAAGGCTCTTGTAAAAGATAATTTTGGAAAATACACAGAGTATTCCACAAAATATCTTGTAAATGCCTTAGGATATAATGCAGAAAAGTTTGCAAAACAATTGGGAATCCAAACAGGATTATACCCAGTCAAGCATCAAGCATTCATAACTAAGCGTACTGCTAAATTAGGAATAAAAGGTAATATATTGGATATGGTAATTGATCGTAGGCAATTCAAAGGATTCTCCTCTATATATGGACAACAATTAAATGAAACAGGACAAATAATAGGCTGTGCCTCTCCTATGTTTGATCCACAAGAGACAAAACAAGAATTAAAGATAAATTCATTGGACTTTATAAATGTTGTATCTGAGGTATTCTCCTCTTGGATACCAGAACTTAAAAATGTAAGTTTCCAAGCTCTTTGGTCGGGATACTATACTGAGCCAAGATATATCATAGACCCTGCCTTAGGACTATTTATTGGCTTAAGAGGACATGGATTTATGCTTTCGCAATACTTAGCTAAACTATATGTAGATTCAATTACAGGAAAGAATGTTCCTTCTTATTTTAATAAACTTGCATTAGATAAAGAAGGTATTTCAGAGACGGCATTGAAATAATTAAATAGAAAATAATGGTAAAAATAAACTGCATAGACTGGGGAATAATAGACTATAAAGAGGCTTGGGACAAACAAACTGCCATATTTGAAAAGAAAGTTGAAGACAAAATACATAATAAGGGCAAATCAATTGAGCAGGACTTCATTTTTTGTGAGCATCCTCACGTTTATACTCTGGGTTTGCACGGAGAAAAGAATAACCTACTTATAAGTGAAGACTTCTTAAAAAAGATAAATGCTACCTATTACAAAACAAATCGTGGAGGAGATATAACATATCACGGATTTGGACAGGTGGTTGGCTATCCAATTTTAGATATTGAACAATTGGCACTCTCATTAAAAGGATATATCAACCTAATAGAGGAGATGGTAATCCTTACAATGAAGAATTATGGTATTGTTTGTGATAGATTAAAAGGAGCAACTGGGGTTTGGATAGATTCTAATACAAAAAATGCAAGAAAGATTTGTGCAATTGGAGTAAAGTCTTCAAGATTTATAACAATGCATGGCTTTGCCCTTAATGTAAATACTGATCTAAAATACTTCAATTACATAAATCCTTGTGGCTTTACAGACAAAGGCGTCACTTCAATGGAGAAAGAATTGAAAGAAAAAGTGGATATAAATAGAGTTAAGAAAGGATTATATGAGAATTTTATAAAACTCCTTAAAGAAAAAGAAAATTAAAACACAATAAAAGAAATGAATTATCACCAATTAGTTGAATTAATAAAGAAAAAACAATCCTTTCTATGTGTGGGATTAGATTCTGATATAGAAAAATTGCCAAAACATTTATTAAAGGAAGAAGATCCAATATTTGAATTTAACAAACAAATAATAGACTCCACAATTGAATATGCAATTGCCTATAAACCCAATGTTGCATTCTATGAAAGTCAGGGCATAAAAGGGATGTTGTCTTTGAAAAAAACGATGCAATACCTTGAAAACTTCAAAGGGCAATGCCTAAGTATTGCTGATGCAAAGCGAGGTGATATTGGAAATACCTCACAGCAATATGCCAAAGCATTCTTAGATGAAAAGGGCGATTTTAATTTTGATTCAATAACAATAGCTCCCTATATGGGAGAGGATTCTGTAAAACCATTTATGACATATCCTAATAAATGGGTTATTCTTTTAGCTCTAACTTCCAATAAAGGAGCAGAGGATTTCCAATTTATAAAAGATGAAGAAGGAGAATTTCTTTTTGAAAGAGTATTAAAAAGATCCCAAAGGTGGGCAACAAAAGAAAATATTATGTATGTTTGTGGAGCAACCAATGCAAAGATGTTTTCACAAATAAGAAATATTGTTCCCGATCATTTTCTTTTGGTTCCCGGAGTTGGAGCACAAGGAGGCTCATTGGAGGAAGTTTGTAAATATGGACTAAATAGTAATTGCGGATTAATTGTTAATTCATCAAGAGGAATAATTTTTGCAGATAGTAGTGAGAATTTTGCCTTAAAGGCAAGAGAAGAAGCAAAAAAACTTCAACAAGAGATGAAGCAATACCTTGAAAATTTAATTTAGGAAAATTAGTTTTTTATATATACTCCTATAATTAATATAGAATAATATGTAATTAATGAATAAGAGTTTTATATTAATGAAATATTGTTTTAAATATAACTTTAATATCACTACAAAAAGTTCTGCAATTAATGTAGTTTAAACTCATTTCAATTTTCTTAGGCATTATCTCTTCAATATAGTATTGTTCTGGATTATCACTATAAGAAAGAACATCATTTTCATTCCTAAAATATATTGATGCTGGATCGGTTATTCCGGGACGAACATTCAACACTTTTTTTTGGGCTTCCGAGTATAGAGAAACATATTTTTCAACCTCTGGTCTTGGTCCCACAAAAGACATATCTCCTTTTATAACATTTAAAAGTTGAGGAAGCTCATCCAATTTATATTTCCTTAAAAAAAATCCAATAGAAGTTACCCTATTATCCCTTCCCCCTCGTCCATAAGAAAGCAATCCCTTCTTATCTGCTCCAAAAAGCATTGAACGAAATTTATATAAAACAAAGCCTCTTCCTTTACGTCCTATCCTTTCTTGTTTGTAAAAAACACCTCCACTACTTGTTAAGCCAACAATAAGAGATATAATAATTAGAAAAGGACTTAGAATAATTAGTCCTAAAAGAGAAAAAACAAAATCAAATAAGCGTTTCATCAAATATTCTCTTCCCTTACCTTATTATAACCTTGAACCAAATTATTAACAATATAGTCAATCTCCTCATCTTTTAGCTGAGGATATATAGGAAGAGAAATCTCTCTACAATAAGTATTATATGCCTTAGGGTAGTTTTCCATATTATATCCCATATTTTTGAATAATGTAAGTAAAGGCATAGGGATATAATGTACGTTTGTTGCAATTTCTTTCTTAGAAAGGTATTCTATTAATTCATCTCTTTGTTTTTCTGTAATAGGATTTAATCTTAGAGGATAAAGATGATAGGAAGACTTAACACTATCTGTGTCTTGATAAGGTAGCTTTGCCCAAGAATATTTTGAAAGTAGAGAAGAATATCTATCATAAACCCTTTTTCTTTCCTTTAATAAATAGTCATACTTTCTCAATTGGGAAAGAGCAATTGCTGCATTTACATCTGGAAGATTTATTTTTAATCCACATTCCACTACATCATAACGCCATCCTCCTGCTTGATTTTTTGTAAAAGCATCCTTAGTTTGCCCATTTAAGGAAAGTATTTTCAGATGTTTTCTTTCATTTTCATTATTAAAAGGCTCAGGAAGGTTTAAGCAAATTGCACCTCCCTCTGCTGAGGTTATATTCTTTACAGCATGCAAAGATAAAATACAAACATCTACTATTTGAGCAACACTTCTATTATTTGCAATGGCACCTAATGAATGGGCACTATCGGAAATAAGCATTATCCTATTTAACATTCTTTGTGTTTCGTTGGAAGGAGAAAACATTTCAACGACTTGTTTTGATGTTATGATTTCTTTTATCTTTTCATATTGAGAAGGTACTCCTGCTATATCAACAGGAATAATTGCCTTAGTCCTTGGAGTGATTGCCTCTTTGATTTTCTCAACATCTATTGTTAAATCATCGTTAATATCAACCATAATTGGCTTTGCTCCTGCGTCAATTACTGCCATAGCTGTTGCACAATAGGTATATGCAGGGACAATAACTTCATCCCCTTTTTCCAAATGCAGCCATTTTAACATTAATATAGCTCCGCTTGTCCAAGAATTTACACATACAACACCCTTTGATTTTGTAAATTCTTTCAGTTCTTCTTCTAAAAGAGCAACCTTTGGACCTGTTGTTATCCAACCTGAAAGCAAGGAATCATTAACCTCTCTAATTACATCATCATCAATATATGGAGGAGAGAATGGAATTTTCATTAAATTATATAGACATTATTTCTTTTTCCTTTAAGGAGAAAACTTCTTCGGAAGCCTTTATCTCTTTTTCTGTTGCAGCCTCAATCTCCTTTTCTAAGAGTTTAATCTCATCTTCTGAAACTCCCTTATCTTTAAGTTTCTTTGCCTTGTCAATTATTGAGCGGCGAACATTACGGATGCTAACCTTTGCATCTTCAACTTCTGATTTTGCCCTCTTAACAAGCTCTTTTCTTCTTTCCTCTGTAACAATTGGAAGAACTATTCTTAGAATATCACCTTCAAATTTAGGAGTAAAACCTAAATTTGCTGCAAGTATAGCCTTATCAATAGGGGATAACATAGTTTTTTCCCAAGGTTGAATAACAATTTGTTTAGGATCGGGAGTGGAGATATTTGCAACCTGTTCAATAGGTGTTGGATTTCCATAATAATCTACCTTAATACCTTCAAGCATTGAAGGAGATGCCTTTCCTGCTTTTATCTTGTGCATAGCAGAAACTAAAAAAGAAACCGCCCCTTGCATAGATACCTTGCATTCTTCTAATAATTGTTTTGATTCTTCTGTCATAATGTATTTGTTTTTTATATATTATTTTACTCTTATGGCTTTTAGGGTGTAGCTTTTTACGTCTTGATTCTCCGAAGTTATAGTTATGCTAAAGGTAATATTGTCTTTATCCTCTATAATTGCAGATCCCTTTATACGATACCCCCCTATATTGGAATCTATGGTAGCATTTGTACTTACCACTGTCGCCTCTATGGAAAAAGAAGAGTTTAATCCAAACAAACTTCCCGAAATAATTATATTCCTTTTTGCCTTTGTGGAGATTTGAATCGTTCCTTGATAGGATTTTAAATTAATATTTTTTGTTTGAGGAAAAACAATTTCTTGATCAATTTGCCAAGTTCCATTCCACCAAGAAGAAGGTAGGGTGTCATCCTCTTGACAAGAGGAAAAACTCAAAGCAAAAATTAAAAGCAAAAAGCTAAATAAAAGTGTATTTTTCATCTTAATTTACTCTAAAATTAGAATGCAAATATACAATATAACAATGATTTTATGTTAAAAAAATATAAAAAATAAAATTAGATGTCAATAAATGAGTAATTTTGTACCTTAAAATTTGCATATTTTATGATAAAAAATCAAATACCCAACATAATAACGTTGATGAATCTCCTCTGTGGAATACTTTCAATATACTTTTTGTATAATGAAAGCATATTTTTCCTTCCCTCCCTCTTTGTTGTCTTAGGAGCAATATTTGATTTCTTTGACGGAATGAGTGCAAGGGCATTAAAAATTAATTCAAATATAGGAAAAGAACTTGATTCCTTAGCCGATATAGTCACATTTGGAGTAGCTCCCTCCCTAATAACTATAAGTCTTTTAAAGGATTTTCACTCCTCTTGTCTTATATTTGAAAACTTCTTAGTTTATATCCCTTTACTAATTGCCCTACTTTCTGCTTACAGACTTGCAAAATTCAATATAGATTCTCGACAAACCAACTCATTTATTGGACTTCCAACACCAGCAAATGCTCTTTTTTGGATTTCTCTTCCAATAATTTCCAATATAGAAAAAACTTCTTTATATCTTTGGGGCATTCCTTTTAAGGAATTATACTCTTTTATGGACAAAGCACTGATTAACCCCTACACTATCATTATTCTATCCCTATTTATGTCTATTTTGCTTGTTGCAAATCTGCCTCTATTTTCCCTAAAATTTAAAAACCTAAGCTGGAAGGAGAATAAAGACAAATTTATATTCCTAATAATTTCCCTTTTGCTTATTATTGCACTGAATTTCTTTGCAATTCCAATAATAATAATTGTATATATAATAGAATCATTAATAATTAATATCACAAAAAAATGAATTTTTTAGCTCAAATAAACGTTATGCCACTTAAAGCATTATTAGACCCACAAGGAAAGGCTGTGGGAGCATCCCTAAGAAATATAGATCTTGGTCAGATTAATAATGTTAGAATAGGAAAGCATATTACTCTTCAAGTGGAGGCTACATCTAAGGAAGAGGCTCATAAATTGGTGGATGAGGCATGTAGAAAACTTTTGCATAATCCAATAATGGAATACTACGAATTTACAATTTCTCAGGAGTAATACAAAATATGGTCTATAAGCAATTGGATATTGCTATTGATGATTTTGATTATAATCTTCCCCAAGAAAGAATTGCATCGTTTCCCTTAAAGAAAAGGGATGAGGCAAAGCTACTTGTATTGGATAAAGATAGGATATACGATATTCCCTTCTATGAATTTCCCAACGAAATTAATAAGGATTCTCTTCTAATATTCAATGACACAAAGGTTATCTTTGCTCGTTTGTTTTTTAATAAGCCCTCAGGAGCACAAATTGAGATATTTTGTTTAGAACCCTTTGAGATAAAGGATATACAAATTGCATTTGCCCAAAGAAAAAGTGTTCTTTGGAAATGTTTTATAGGAAATAACCGTAAATGGAAAGAAGGTCAATTGGTTAAAACTGCACAATACAAGGGGGAAACAATAAGTCTAAAAGCAGAAAAAGTAAAACCAGAGGAGGATAGTTGGATAGTGCGTTTTTCATGGAATGGAAACCATCCCTTTTGTGAGATTTTATCCATTATGGGTATAATTCCCCTTCCTCCATATCTTAATAGGAAGGCAGAGAGTGAGGATAATATAGATTATCAGACCATTTATGCTAACTTAGAAGGCTCTGTTGCAGCACCAACAGCGGGATTGCATTTTACCAAAAAGACATTTTCCGATCTAAAACAAAGAGGCATAAAAACCGACTTTATAACCCTTCATGTTGGAGCGGGAACATTTAAGCCTGTAACAACACAATCCATTAAGGATCACTCAATGCATGCAGAACAAATTCTTATAACTAAGAGTGTTATTGAGGATTTAATAAGCTATATTGATAAAAACATAATATGTATTGGGACAACATCGGTTAGGAGTATTGAAAGTTTGTATTGGTATGGAGTTTCAATACTTGAAAACAAAGATATTCCTTTGGATATTGATATTTTGCAATGGCAGCCCTATCAAAAAGAGTGCTCAATTCCAGCCAAGGATGCCCTAAATGCCATATTGGAGAGGATGAATAGAGGGAATATAAATTATATTTCGGGTAAAACTCAAATAATAATTGCTCCTTCCTACACTTTTAGAATAGTTTCAGGCTTAGTAACTAACTTCCACCAACCCAAAAGCACACTACTACTACTTGTCAGTGCATTAATTGGAGATAAATGGAAGGATTGCTACAACTATGCCTTAGAAAATAAGTTCCGATTCCTATCCTTTGGCGATGCTTGCTACTTCACAAAGGGGTAAAATATCAAAATTTCCAATTTTTTTAACATTTCCAACCCCAAAAACCCCTAAATTTTAACATTTCTTCCTCATAAAAAACACATAATTTGACGAATTTTTAACATTTCACTCAATTTTTGTCGGCAACCGACCTTTGTTTTTCCTAACGGAATTTCAACTTTTCAAATTATTAATTATCAATATAATCCAAACAGATTTTAATATGTTTTCCCCGATTTTTAATTTAAAAACTCAAAACCTTATTTTTTCAGAAAAAAAACGAAGAAAAATTCAAATAAAACGCTGTTTTAATTTGCTAAAACGAAGAAATAATTTTCTAAAACCTCGTTTTATTTTACTAAAACGAAGATTTATTCAAAGATAATACACTAATAATAAAGCTATTGTGTCGTCATCAAAAATAAAAATAAGTTATGGGGAAATTATTATGCTTTTGCCTTAAAAGCGATTGCTTTTGGCAAAGGTACAAAAAAGATTTGATATATGCAAATGGCGTTTCCCAATTTGGGAGG